>DAIRDI010000220.1:0-5622 GCA_036796235.1 Candidatus Competibacteraceae bacterium
CTTGACCGCATCGCTGGAACTGACCGCCTGGAACCAGCGCGCCGCCATTCGGAGCATCGTCCTCCGACCGCAGTTCGACGCCCGGGAGGTCACGGAACGCAGCGTGATCGGCGCCGATCCCTTCGACGGCCGGGAACTGCGCATTGAGGACCTCGACCTGGTGGTCGATGTCTCGCCCGAAACGCCCGACGAGTCCTTGTACTTCGCGCTCAAGGAGAACGGCTTGCGGGTGCTGCGAGCGGGCGACTGCGTGGCGCCGCGCTATCTCAGTCACGCGATTCTGGAAGGCTACCGCGCCGGCCGGGAGGTTTAAGTTATGAGCACCCGTCAACGATTGCTGTTCACGCCCCTGAAGATCGGCAATATCACCGTCAAGAACCGGATCGTGTTCTCGGCGCACCTGACCAACTACGCCGAGGATTTCCTGCCCAGCGAACGGCATCTGTACTATTACCGGGAGCGGGCGCGCGGCGGGACCGGACTGATCATCACCGAAGAACAGTCGACGCATCCGACCGATCATCCCTACGAAAAGCTGATCCACGCCTTCCATCGCCGGGTCATCCCCTACTACAAGCGCATCACCGCGGCGGTTCACGCCGAAGGCACGCCGATCCTGGCCCAGATCAACCACAACGGCGGCCAGGGCAGCGGCATGTTCACCCGATTGCCGGCCTGGGCGCCGTCGGCGCTCGCCGATCCGCTGTTCCGGGAAGTGGCGAAGGCGGTGGAGCACGAGGACATCCTCGAAATCATCCAGGGCTACGTGCGGGTGGCCGCCTATACCCGCGAGGGCGGCTTCGACGGGGTGGAACTGCAATGTTCCCATTCCTCCATCGTCCGCCAGTTCCTGTCGCGCAACACTAACCACCGCGAGGACGAGTACGGCGGCAGTCTGGAGAACCGCGCCCGGCTGCTGCGCGAGATCATCGCCTCCATCCGCAACGAGGTGGGCCGCGATTACGTCATCAGCGTGCGGCTGTGCGGCGACGAACTGATCCGCGACGGCATCACCCTGGATGAAGCGGTGGCGGTCGCCCGGATTCTGGAAAAAGATGGCCTGATCGACCTGATCAACACCAGCATCGGCACCGCGACCCAGACCTTGTACATGATCGAGGCCTCAATGCGGACTCGCCCGGACTACGCCCTGTTCATTCCCTCGGCCATTCGCAAGGCGGTGCGGCTACCGGTGATCGGAGTCGGACGGATCAAGGACCCGATTCAGGCGGAGCGAATTCTGAGCGAAGGGCACGCCGATCTGGTCGGCATCGTGCGCGGGCAGATCGCCGATCCCGAATTCGCCCGCAAGGCGCGGGAAAATCGCACCGACGATATCCGGCTGTGCCTGTCCTGCAATCAGGAATGCGTCGGGCGGATGGGCCTCAACCGTTGGATGGGCTGTATCGAAACCCCGGCGACCGGCCAGGAGCAGAAATACGGCGTCGGCACGCTAAAACCCGCCGCGCCGCCCAAGCGGGTCGTGGTGGTCGGCGGCGGTCCCGCCGGTTTGAAAGCCGCCACCGTCGCGGCGCGCCGGGGGCATCGGGTCACCCTGCTGGAAAAGGAAAACCGGTTGGGCGGGCAGGTGGTGTGGGCGGTGCGCGTGGCCAGCCGCGCCGAATACGGCGACCTCGTGCGCAACCTGCTGCACGAGGTCGAGCAACTCGGGGTCGAGGTGCAAACCGGCGTCACCGCCACGCTGGATTCGGTGCTGGCCCTCAAGCCGAACGCGGTGATCGTGGCGACCGGCTCCGTGCCCAATCCCGCCGCGATTCCCGGCGGTGACAGTCCCGGCGTCGCCGATGTGGTGGATATTCTGTCCGGTCGGGTCAAGCCCGGCAAAAAAGTGCTGGTCATCGACCGGCTGGGTTTCCACGAGGCGACCAGCGTCGCCGAGTTTCTGGCGGAACAGGGCTGCGAGGTGGAGGTGGTGACGCCGACCCTGTACGTCGGTCAAGACTTGGGGGTGACGCTGGATCTGGAAAACTGGTATCGCCAGGCCCGGCGACTGGGCATTCGCTGCACCCCGAACCATTCGGTCCTCAGTATCGACAATGGCGCAGTCATGGCGCTGCACAACTACAGCGGCCAGATGGTGCATTTCCCGCCGGTGGATACCGTGGTGCTGGCGGTGCATCGCCGGGTCGAAGACAGCCTGTACCACGCGCTGAAAGCCGATAACGTCCGCGCCGACAACCTGCTGCAGCAAGTCCGCCACCGCCAGATCGATGAAGAGCAATATCAAAAACTGAAAGGACTGCTGCCCGCCATCCATCGGGTCGGCGACTGCATCGCGCCGCGCCGGGCGCATGCCGCGATTCTCGAAGGCGAACGAGTCGGGAGGGCCGTGTGATGGACCCATCCAAGTCCTTGGTGGTGATCGCCGAGAGCGACCACGGCGAACTGACGCTGTCCAGCCTGGAGTGCGTGGAGGAAGGCCGTGAGATCGCCGATCGGCTGGGCGCCAAAGTGCAAGTCGTCCTGTGCGGCAACGAGGTGGCGGCGCTGGCGGAAACGCTGGCGGCCCACGGCGCCGACGCGGTGACGGTGGTGGAACACGAAGCCTTGGACCAATTCAGCGCCGACGGGTGGCTGCAAGCGCTTGCGCCGATCCTGCTCCATACCCATCCGCTGTTGCTGCTCGCGCCGGACAGCGGTCAGGTTCGCGCCTGGCTGCCCCGGCTGTCGGTGCGCTGGCGGTTGCCGCTGGTCGGTTGCTGCATCCGGGTCGGCATCATCGGCGACGGGTATCCGGAAATCATTCGCAACACCTACGGCGGGGCCTGCCAGGAACGGCTGATCTGGCCCTACGCCACCCTGGTCGGCGCCATGTTGATCCCCGGCGTGCGCGGGGTCGGCGCGCCCCGGCGCGGGCGCAGCGCCGAGATCGCGGTCTTGCGTCCGGAACTCGATCCCGCGAGCTTCCGCGACCGCACGCTGCGCACGTTGCCGGCCGATCCGCGCACCGTATCCCTGAACGAGGCCGAACGGATCGTCTCCGGCGGCTTCGGCGCCGGCGGGCCGGACGGTATGGCGCTGGTGCAGCAGCTCGCCGAACAAGTGGGCGCCGCCCTGGGCGGGACCCGGGTGGCGGCGGATCGCGGCTGGCTGGCGGTGGACCGCTTCATCGGCTCCACCGGCCAGATCGTCGCCCCGAAACTGTATATGGCCTTCGGCGTATCCGGGGCCGGTCAACATCTGTCTGGCATCACCGACAGCGAGATCGTGATCGCCGTCAACAACGACCGCACCGCGCCCATCCTCAAGCGGGCGGACTTGGGCGTGGTGGGCGACCTGCATCAAATTCTGCCGATTCTGCTTGCCAAATTGCAGGCCCTCGCTGCCGCCAACCCCGCAGCGCGCCACGACGAACCGACCGCGCCAGCCGCTCTCGACCCCGATCGAGACACCGCCGCTCATCCGGTTCTGGAGAAAACAGCATGACCGCTTCCCTCACCCAAGAACAGTTCGATGTCATCGTCGTCGGGGCGGGACCCGCCGGTAGCGCCGCCGCGCTGCTCGCCGCCCGCGCCGGCCTCAAGGTGCTGTTGCTGGAGCGCGGCGAATATCCCGGCGCCAAGAATGTGTCGGGAGCGGTGTTTTACGGCAGCGCCATCCTCAACGAGCTGATTCCCAACTGGTGGGAACAGGCGCCGGTGGAACGCTACGTCTGCCGCCGCGATATTTCCTTCATGTCGCCGACCACCGCCGTGGCCCTCGACTTTCGCTGCGCCGGCGCCGGTTACGCCACCGCCCCCTACAACGGCTTCACCGTGCTGCGGCCCAAGTTCGATCGCTGGCTGGCGGCTCAGGCCGAGGCGGCGGGCGCGTTCCTGCTGACCTCGGTGGTCGTGGACGACGTGCTGCGGGACAACGGCCGGGTCGTCGGGGTGCGGGTGCGCCGCGAGCAGGGCGAGATTTACGGCAAGGTGGTGATCGCCTGCGACGGCGTCAACTCCTTCCTGGCCAAGAAGGCTGGTCTGCAACGCGAATTTCATCAGCACGAGCTGTCGCTGGGGGTCAAGGAAGTGGTGGGGTTGGACCCGGCGATCATCCAGGATCGCTTTCATCTCACCGGCAACGATGGGATCGCCTTTGAATACCTGGGGGCGATTACCGAGGATGTCCACGGCGGGGCGTTTCTCTACACCAATCAGGATTCGCTGTCGCTGGGCGTGATCGGCCAGATCTCGTCGCTGGTGGAACGGCGCAAACGGCCTTATGAACTCCTGGAAGGGTTCAAGGCCCATCCAGCGGTCGCGCCGCTGGTGCGCGGCAGCAAGTTGCGGGAATACTCAGCGCATCTGATTCCCGAGAGCGGCTGGGCGATGAAGCCGAAGCTGTATACCGATGGCATGATGGTCGCCGGCGATGCCGCTGGATTCTGTCTGGCCGCCGGTCTGTATCTGGAAGGCATGAACTATGCGATGCAATCCGGCCTGGCGGCGGCGGAAACCGCGATTCAAGCCTGCCAGCGGGGCGATTTCTCGGCGCGCGCCCTGGCGGTTTATGAAAAACAGTTGAAGCGGCGCAACGTCTTGACCGATTTTCGGGCCTACCGCCATGCGCCGGCCTTCGTCAACGGGGCACGGCTCCAGAATCTTTATCCCGAACTGATCGCCCGCAGCATGGAAAACCTGTTCCGGGTGAACGGCGCGCCCAAGCAAAAAATTCTGCCGCTGGCCTACCGGATGACGCGCCAGCTCGAGATCAAGCCGGGGCAGTTGCTCCGCGATGCCTATCAGGTGGCGAGGTCCTACCTATGGTGATGACGACCCACGAAGAGAAAATGCGCACGGTGCGGTTCCGGGTGGCGGCGACGCCCCATATCACCGTGAATTCCGACATCTGCCGCAGCGAATGTTCGGTTCATGCCTGCGTTTACGTCTGTCCGGCCAATCTGTTCGTGCCGCTGGACGACGGCGGCATCCTGTTCAACTACGAACAATGTTTCGAGTGTGGCACCTGTTATATCGCCTGCAACCAGGAAGGCGCCATTCGTTGGTCCTACCCGGACGGCGGGTATGGGGTCACGTTCCGGGAAGCCTGATGATCATTCGTTAACTTTGAATGAAATATGGAGAGATATGTAGGGCGGGTTAGCGCAGCGTAACCCGCCGAAGCTGGAACCACCGTTGGCGGGTTACGGGCTAACGCCCTAACCCGCCCTACAATTTTGCTGAAGAGTCCGCCCATGCGCATCGCGGTTTGTCTCAAATACGTCCCCGACCCCAGCACCATTGAGGTCGATCCCCTGACTGGGATGATCGACGCCGGTCGCGTGCTGTACATGATGAATCCGGCCGATGAAAGCGCGCTGGAACTGGCGCTGCGGCTGCGCCCGCCCGATGGGACCGTGACCGCGCTCAGCGTGGGACCGGTCGAGGCGGATCGCCTGTTACAGGATGCGCTGGCGGCGGGCGCCGATGCGGCGGTGCGGATCTGGGATGATTCGCTTGCCAGCACCAAACCCACCATCACCACGATTCTGCTGGCGGCCGCGTTGCGAGTGAATGAACTCCCCGATCTGGTGCTGTGCGGAGGGCACAGCGTGGATCGCGGATCGGGCACGGTGCCCGCGTTGCTGGCCGAGCATCTGGGCTGGCCGGTCGTCACCGA
>DAIRDI010000221.1:0-5603 GCA_036796235.1 Candidatus Competibacteraceae bacterium
CGACGCGCTGGCCGTGGTGGAATATCTGAACCCGGTGGCGGAGGCGCTGACCGGATGGTCGGACGCGGAAGCCCGGGGCCAACCCCTGAGCGATATTTTCCAGATCGTCAACGAACACAGTCGCCAGCCGGCGCCGGACCCGGTGGCGCGCTGCCTGCGGGAAGGCCGCATCGTCGGTCTGGCCAATCACACGGTCCTGATCGGGCGTCACGGGCAGGAGTTCCACGTCGATGATTCGGCGGCGCCGATTCGCGGGCGGGACGGCCGGGTGCTCGGGGTGGTGCTGGTCTTTCACGACGTCACCGAGTACCGGCAACTGACCCGCCAGTTAGAGCACGACGCCACCCACGACGCCCTGACCGGGCTGATCAACCGGGCCGAGTTCGAACGGCGGCTGGCGCGGGCGCTGGCCAGCGCCCAGCAGTACGACTCGCGGCACGCGCTGTGTTATCTGGACCTGGATCAGTTCAAGCTCGTCAACGATACCGCCGGCCACGCGGCCGGCGACGAACTGCTGCGGCAAATCAACACCATCCTGTCGGGCATGTTTCGCGAGCGCGACACCTTGGCCCGGATCGGTGGCGACGAGTTCGGCCTGCTGCTGGACAATTGCCCGCTGGAGCGCGCCCAACTGATCGCCCAGACCGTGGTGGGCAACATCCGCGACCACCGCTTCCACTGGGAAGGGCGCATCTACCAGATCGGAGTCAGCATCGGCCTGACGCCGATCACGGCGGAGGCCCAAGACACCGCCCAACTGCTCACCCAGGCCGACGTCGCCTGTTATATCGCCAAGGAGCTGGGCCGCAACCGCGTCCACCTCTATCAGCGGGAAGACACCGAGACGGTGCGGCGCCACGGCGAGATCCTGGGCGCGGCCGGGCTGCGAGACTCCCTGGAACAGGGCCGGTTCCGCTTGCACTACCAGCCGATCATCTCTCTGAGCGAACCCACTCCCCATCCGGCCCGCCACGAAGTCTTGCTGCGCGTCGCCTACAAGGGCAGTCCGGACGCCAACACCGAACTGGTGCTGCCGGCGGCCTTCATTCCGGCCGCCGAACGCTATGGCTTGATGGGGGCCATCGATCGCTGGGTCATTCAAACCGCCTTCCACGACTATGCAGGCGGCATCGGTCGGACCGGCGCCCAGATCGCCATCAATCTGTCCGGCAACTCTCTCAGCGACGAGACCCTGCTCGGCTTCATCGAGGCCCAGTTCGCCGCGCACGCCTTCCCGCCGGACCGGGTCTGTTTCGAGATCACCGAAACCGCCGCCATCCAAAACCTGCGCCCGGCCCTCGAACTGATGGCCGCCCTCAAACGCCACGGCAGCCAACTGGCCCTGGACGATTTCGGCAGCGGGCTCTCTTCGTTCCGCTATCTCAAAACGCTGCCGATCGACTACCTCAAAATCGACGGCAGTTTCGTCAAGGACATGGTCGACAGCCCCAACGATTGCGCCCTGGTGGCCGCCATCAACCAAATGAGCCACACCCTGGGCATCCAAACCGTCGCCGAGTACGCGGAAAACCAGGCCATCGTCGACCGCCTGCGCGAACTCGGCGTGGACTACGGGCAAGGCTTCTTCTTCGGCCACGCCGCGCCCTGGGGCCAGCACCCCTTGTGAGCAACCACCCACCGCCCGCTTGCAGCCCGACTTTCCGCCCTGGCAATCCCATACCGGTCTCGGCCGCAACCGACCAGCGCGGCTATCCTTCAAACCAGGGCTTGACGAATTTTCTCGGCCAGCGCTTTCAATTCATCGGGATTAGCGGGCGCGCGGCCGTGACTGCCGATCCGTTGTCCCTCCCAAACCGGAATGATATGGACATGGAAATGAAACACGCTCTGGCCGGCGGCGGCGCCGTTGAACTGATTGATGCGCACGCCATCCGGCTCCAGCGCCTTCCACACCGAGCGGGCCAGACGCTGGGTGGCCAGCGCCACGGCCGACAGATCGGCTTCGGCGATGTCCAGCAGATTGGCGGCGTGGGTCCTGGAAATCACCAGCAGATGACCCGGACTGGCGGGCTGGATGTCCATGAAGCTCAGCGTATGTTCGTCTTCGTGGACCTTGATGGCCGGAATTTCGCCCCGGACGATTTTACAGAAGATGCAGTTGACGGTTTCGGACATGACAAAAACTCTCTGAATTGATGATGGTTGATCGTTTTAGTAGGTGACCGGGGGCGGCCAAGCCGTGTAGCGGAAATCCTCGCAACGCCAGCCGTAAAGAGTCCGCAACGTGCGGCCATCCCGGGTGACGGCCGGAGCCGGCGACAGCGCCCGACAATCGGCGAAAGCGGCGCTGATGCGTTCGGGCAGATCGCCGCCGGTCGCCAGATAGACGCCGTCGCGGCCGGCTTCGCGTTCGAGTCCCGGCCAGAAATCGTGTTGGCTGAAACGGCGGTCCTCGGCGACCGGGTAGACCGGCAACCGCTCCGGCCAGTAGAACGCCATTCTCCCCGCCAGATGGTAGCTGGGGACCAGCAAAAATTGAACCGCACCCGCCTGCCGGGCCAGCGCCGCCACCGGCTCCTGCCAGAGCCGCAACTCCTTGAATGGGGCCTGGGCCGGCGACAATCCGGCCAGCATCGGGAACAGGGCGACCGTCACCAGCGCCACGGAACTGGCCATGCCCGCGATGACCAGCCGTCGCCAGCCGGTGGTCAGGGTATCGATGTGGCCGGCAAACAGCACCAGCAGGCCGATATAGGCTGGCGCCGGCCAGTTCAACTGCACCTTGCTGAAGGTGGCCTTGGCCAGGAAAAACGCCAGCACCGCCAGCGACAGGCCCCACAGCAACCGTTGTTCCGCAGGGCGCGGCGGACGCCCCAGTTCGTAAACCAGCGCCACGGCCACCAGCGGCGACAGCGCCAGAAACTGTCCGCCCAGAAACTCCACAAGATGGCCCAGATTGGAGCGCCAGCCGCCCTCCTCCGCCACCCCCAGGACGTGGCCTTGACTGTGTCGGAACATGACCCAGTCGTTGCCGGCGTTCCACAGCAGCACCGGACTCACCACCAGCAGCGCCAGCGCCGCGCCGGCCCACGGCGGCCAGCGGCGCAGTTCCTGACGGCCCCGCGCGTTCGCCAGCAGGCCGAGGCCGAGAAAAAACGGCAGCATGGCGATGCTCGGTTTGGCCAGGCCGCCCAACCCCACCGCCACGCCCATTTCCAGCCAGGCGAAAGGCTGGTCTCGATAGAGCGCCCGCCAGGCGGCCCACAGCGCCCAGGTCCAGCTCAGAAACAGGAACACGTCGGTGGTCATGACCTGACCGAGCGGGAAATACAACGGCGTGGTCAAGCCCAACGCCACCGCCCACCAGCCGGCTCGCCGGCTCCGCCAGAACTGATGGGCGAAGACGAACAGCACGAGCAGGAATCCGCTGTAGGCCAGCCAGGCGAACAGCCGCACCTGCCATTCCCCGTGGCCGAACAGCCCAGTGCTCGCCGCGATCAGCCAGGCGACCAGCGGACCCTTGGAGTAATAGCTCCAGTCCAGGTGTTGCGACCACTCCCAATACTGGGCTTCATCGAAATGCAGATCGAAACCGCCGACCGCGGAAATCAAGCCGCGCAACGGCGGCAATAGCAACAGCAAACCAGCCAGCAGGACGACATCAAGGCGGGTCAACCCCTCGGGAGATGGGGAAGCGGAGCGGGCTTCAACCATGCGGCGTCCGCCAGCCGGCTTCGTCTGTTACCGGCGCCGAACCATCGGCGCGGACCACATAAGGCCGGCTGGCGCTGGAAGCGAAATAAATCCGGGTAATGAGCTCGCTCAGCACGCCGGTGGTGAGAAACTGCACCGCCATCAACACCAGCAACACCCCGACCAGCAATAGCGGTCGGGTGCCGATATGGGCGCCGAGGAGCAGTTTCTGGGCGAACAAATAACCTAGCGCCAGCGCGCCCAAGCCCCCGCAGGTCAGACCGATGCGGCCGAAAAAATGCCCCGGTCGGGTCAAAAACCGCAGGAAGAAATAGACCGACAACAAATCCACCATCACCCGGAAAGTACGACTGAGACCGTACTTGGACTCGCCATGCACCCGAGCGCGATGGTTCACGATCGCTTCCCGGATGCGCTGGGGCGCGGTCCGCACCGACACCCAGGCCGGGATGAAGCGGTGCATCTCGCCGTACAGCCGCACTTCCTTGATGACGGAGGCGCGGTAAACCTTGAGGCTGCACCCGTAGTCGTGCAACCGCACCCCGGTGATTTTGCCGATCAGCCGGTTGGCGACGCGCGAAGGAATGGTGCGCAGCCAGACGTTGTCTTGGCGATCCTGTCGCCAACCGACCACCAGATCGAGGTCGCCGGCCAGCAACTGGGCGACCAGCCGGGGAATGTCGGCGGGATCGTTCTGCAAATCGCCGTCCAGCGTCGCGATCACGTCGCCGCGAGCGGCGTCGATCCCGGCCTGCATGGCGGCGGTCTGCCCGAAATTGCGTTGCAGGGTCAGCGCCCGCACGTGGTCGCCATAACGGCCAGCTTCGGCGGCCAACTGCTCGGCGGCGCCATCGCTGCTCCCGTCGTCCACCACGATCAGCTCCCACGGATGGGGATAGTCGGCCAACGCCTCATGAATCCCGGCCAGCAGCGGCGCGACATTCTCGCGTTCGTTGTAGAGCGGAACCACCAGCGAGAGGCGATGCGGCGGAGCGGCGGGTTGCTCTGGTGGAACGGTGGGATGAGGGTCCGAGTTCATGGCCTTGGCGGCGGAGGGAGCACGCGAGAAGAAGTAGGAAGGATGACGGATGAAGGATGAAAGAGGAACGGTAGCGGCAGGAGTCGCCCAAGGCAACCCGAGCGCGGCGCGGTAGCGGAGCGCCAGCCATGCACCCAGCCAGCCGACCGTCGCGCCGATCAGCGCGCCAGCCAGCACCTGGCTGGGAAAATGCTTGCCCAGATAAATCCGCGACAAGCCGACCAGTACGGCGACAGCGAACAGGAGTAAATGCCAGCCACGCCAAGGCGTCACCAAGGCTATGAACGTCGCGGCGGCAAAAAAATTGAGGGCATGATTCGACGGCATGCCGGTCGTATAAGGTGCGCACTGGCGCGGTTCGGCGCTACCGACGTTACGCATTTGTTCGTGCATCACATAACACGGACGCTGCTCGGCGAACCCTCTCTTGAGTTGATTCCCGAGCAGATCGCCGGCGGAGATGGTCAGCACCATGGCCAAAAACAGCCGAGCGCCCGCGAGTCCGCAGCGACGGACGCTGAAATAGAGCAAAAGCGCCGCCAAGGGAAACGCAAACCAGACCCGCTCTGACACCCACCAGAACAGCCCATCCCAGAACAGATGCGCCCACCCCTGATTGATCCACAGCAGCAATTTTTCATCCATGCGTCAGTACCCTGTCAATCATCCCCAGGCTCCCCTTAACCTTATATAGCGCCCCCAGGCGACTTGCAGACCTGTAGGTTGGGTTAGGCCGCAGGCCGTAACCCAACATTTTGATTAGATTGGATTAAGCGCCACACGCTAACCCAACCTACATCCACAATCCAATCAGCTTAGGGTTGCTATAGCCTTTAGCCTTTAGCCTTTAGCCTTTAGCCTTTAGCCTTTAGCCTTTAGCCTTTAGCCT
>DAIRDI010000222.1:0-5598 GCA_036796235.1 Candidatus Competibacteraceae bacterium
CCCGCAGTACGTTGTCGCGGGCGGCGGTCGGCTGTAATTCGGGGCAGTCCACGATGCCGCGCACGAATGGCGCCCATTCCGGCAGCAGTTCATGATCGTGCAGGCGGATGCACATCCGCGCCTGAAACAGATCCACGAGGCCGCCGGCCTGGCCGCCCGGCGTATAGCGGGCGGCAACGTACAAGCCGCCCAGCGTCCGGGGGTGCGGCAGGTCCACGGGAATCACCAGCAGGGGTGAATCGGCGTAACGCTGGCTCAGAAAGGCGGTCAGCAGTCGATCCCGCTCCACGGGATCGCGCCAGCCCGGCTCGTGCCAGGGGGCGTTGACGGCGTTGATCGGCCCGAAACCGTCGAGCAGGATCGGAAACGGCAGCAGGTCGGCATAGCGCCGCACGGTCTGGCGCAGGCGATGGCCATCGAGAAAGGCGGTCTGGTCCGGCGCCAGCGTGACCATGACTCGCGTACCGGGCGGTTGCGCGTCCACGGGCAGGGCGACCAGGTCATAGTCTTCGCCGCCGTGGGTGGTCCAGCGCCACGTTTGCAGCGCGCCTGGCTTGCGGGTGTAGACGTCGATCCGTTCGGCGACCACGAACGCCGACAGCAAGCCAATGCCGAACTGGCCGATGGTGGCGACCGCCACGTCGCGGGCGGCCAGCTCCTGGGCGCGGCTGCCGGTGCCGGTGCTGCCGATGACGCTCAGGAAATCTTCAATATCCCGCTGGTCCATGCCCGTCCCATTGTCGCTGAAGCTCAGGGTACGGGCGCGTTCGTCCACATCGATGCGAATCTCGCCGGCCCATTCGGCGTGATCGACCCGGCGCAACTGAATGCTGTCATGGGCGTTTTGCAACAACTCACGGACAAACACATCCGGTTCCGGGTACAGGCTTTTCGCGAGCACCCGGACCAAACCTTGAAAGCTGGCACGCATCTTGGGCATGAGCGTGGAGTCTAATAGAGCGGTCGATAGCGTTCTGGGTGGCGATGCCGGTTGGAAATAGTACCGCAATCTTGCTTTGAGACGCCGTTCAGATGGGTGCCCATTCTCCGTGAGGCGCTACTCGCCCACGCGCCGCCGGAGGTCGGGATTGTCTACTTCCCCAATCGGCCGTTCTCGGCGCAGTTCTATAGCGCGGGCCGGGTCCGACATGCCGCCGATCTGCACGCATTACGGGCAGCCATCGCCAGCGCGCCAGACAGTTATTTATCGACCCCGGCCAACGTGTCGCTACCCTCATGGGTCACCGATCGATACCGCTTGGTCGCACGCGCTGGGCAGCGGCGAGCAAGGGTGCTGTGGGCGCCGGAAATAGATCGACTCGGCAGCTCGTCTGTAAAAGTTCTGATAAATCAAAATGTAGGGAGCCGACGATAGCAATCCGATACCGAAAGTAGCACTTCAACGAGAAAGCCGCCCAGGGTTTCGGAGCGCCCCAAAGTCAAAGTTCCCGCGTACTGCTCGACGATATCGCCGGCGATGGCCAGCCCCAGGCCATGCCCGGCGCGCGATTCGTCGATGCGGGTTCCACGCTGGCGCAGCCACGCCAACTGTTCCGGCGGACAGCCTGGCCCATCGTCTTCTACCCGCAGCGATAAATACTCGGCGCTCACTGCAACGGTCAATTGCACGGTCCCGGCCGCCCAGTGGCAGGCGTTATCCAGAAGATTACCTAGCAACTCCAGCAGATCGTCGCGGTCACCGGGGAACCCGCTACCCGGTGGAATCCGGATAGCAAAGGTTAAATCCCGGTCGCGGTGGATGCGGCCCAGCGTGTCGACCAGATCCGCGATTTCCCGCTCCAGCAGGATACGTTGACCCGGCGCGCCGCCCCCGGCAATTCGCGCCCGCTTCAGTTCCCGTTCGGTCAGGGCGCGGATGTGCTGCAATTGTTGGCGTAGAGCGGGCCACCACTGGGCGTCATCAGGGGACGGCGGCTGTTCGGCGAGTTGCGTCAAGGCGGTCAACGGGGTTTTCAGCGCATGGGCCAAATTGCCCAGGGCATGCCGGGAGCGTCGCTGCCGCTGATCCAGCAAATTCAGCAACCGATTTAATTCCGTGACCAGTGGCTGCACTTCATCGGGGACATCGACCGACAGTTGGGGAATTTCGCCTTGTGCCAGACGGGGCAGCTCACAACGCAATTGCTCCAACGGCGCCAGACCGCGCCGCACGATCAGCCGCTGGAACAAGAGCAGTACGCCGAAGAGCAACAGGGCGATGGCGGTCATTTCCAGCAGCAGATGTTGAATGCCTTGACGCACCGCAGTGAAATCTTCGGTAACGGCGATAGCAACGGGCTGGTTCCGAACCTGGAAGCTGCGCCCGACCAGTAGCAGTTGCTGATTTTGCGGGCCGGTGACGAAACTTCGCGTCACCCGGTCGGCAGTCAGTGGCGGTAGCGTCAGATCGGTGTCCCACAGGGAACGGGAACAGAGTTCGCCGTTGGGCGTTTCAATCTGGTAGTAATGCCCGGAATAGGGCTGGCGGAAGGAAGCGCCAATGCGTTCAGCGGGCAGGTGAGGCCGGCCCGCCGGATCAAATTCAAGGGCGGCCAGCAGCGTTTCCATATCATGCTCCAAGCGGTCGGCGACGAAGTTTTCCGCCAACCGGTGCAGTGAGTAACCGCCGACGGCGACGGCCAACACCGTCAACAGCGCCAGGGCCACCATTAGGCCCATCGATAGCCGGGACTGTAGCGAGGTCATGCCGGGCCAGTACCGAATACATAGCCTTGCCCCCGGCGCGTGGTGATCAGTGCGTGGCCGAATTTGCGGCGCAAGCGGTTGATGTAGACCTCCAGCACGTTGCTGTCGCGCTCACTATCAAAATCGTAAATATGTTCAGCCAGGCGGGTTTTGGACAGGATTTGGCCGGGATGGCGCATGAAGTAACGCAGCAGACGAAATTCGATGCCCGTCAAGGCGAAGGTTTCGCCGGTCGCCCATACCCGCGCCATTTGCGTATCCTCGTCCAGCTCCAGGCCGGCCACCCGCAGCGGGCCATGGGGGCGGGCCACGCCGCGTCGCAACAGCGCTTGCAACCGGGCCATTAATTCAGCCGTGTGGAACGGTTTACTGAGATAGTCGTCAGCACCGGCT
Source organism: Candidatus Competibacteraceae bacterium (assembly GCA_036796235.1). Lineage (GTDB taxonomy): Bacteria > Pseudomonadota > Gammaproteobacteria > Competibacterales > Competibacteraceae > REEE01. The sequence goes on from DAIRDI010000222.1 coordinate 3,100, forward strand.
TTGAAACCGTCCACTTTTTCATGCCAGGCGTCGCGGGCAGTCAGGATCAGTACCGGCAGGAGGTGACCGGCTTCCCGCCAATGGCGCAACACATCCAGACCGGAGCGTCCAGGCAGTCCTAAATCCAGCACCGCCACATCGTAGGGTTCGCTGCCGCCCATGAACTCGGCGTCCACCCCGTTATCAGCGATATCTACCGCAAAACCGGCTTGCTCCAATTCGCCGCGTAACCGGCCACTGAGTAGCGCGTCATCCTCGACCAGCAGCAGGCGCATAGCTATTCCTTCTCTTCTTCGCGCTCGACATGCCATAAATTGCCGGTGCGGGCGTCATATTCAAACTCCCGCACCACGCCGTCATCACCCAGGAATTTGAGTTCGTAGACATAGCGACCTTTTTCCAGTTCCAGTTCTGCTTCCAGCAATTGACCGGATGGGTTCGCACGGCGATGTTGGGCGATGATGGTTTCCAGCGACAGGATTTTCCCGGCGCTACGCAGGCGGCGAATGTCGTCATGATCGCGCCCGGCATGGACCGGGCTGGGGGTGAACGGACTCGCTGCAAAGAGCAAGGCCGTGGTCAACAACAGGAAATGGCGCATCGACGCGATCCGGTGAAAATAACGGTTTCAGGCCCGCTTGCGGCCGGTCACCATGGCGTGGGCAAGATTTTCGCGGTGCAACAGGCTTTCCCAAATCACGCCGACCAGATGCCCGACCACTAAGATCACGGTGAAATTGGCAAAGAATTCGTGGACCTCCTCAGTCATTTCAATGAGACCATCGCTGCTGTTCGCCAGCAACCCGGCCAGCGGCCCCAGTCCTTTGTCAGCCCCATACAGCATCAGTCCGGCGACGACCGTGATGGTCAGGCTCGACAACAGGATAACGATCATAGCGCCACCGGCCGGATTGTGGCCCAAATGGCGGGGAGCGCGTAGGGTCAACACCTCTTTAAGATAGGCGAAGATTTCACGCGGCCCGCGAACGAAGTCGCTGAACCGGGCGTAGCGCGATCCGGTGAATCCCCAGATCAGGCGGAACATCAGTAGTCCAGCGATCACGTAGCCGGACCAGGCGTGGATGAGTTGCAGCCATGCGCCATCCAGCAAGTTTTCAAACGGTCCCTCCTGGCCGAAATAAGCCAGCGTGAAGGCGATGACCAGCGTCCAGTGAAACAGGCGAATCCAGACATCCCAGATAGTGATTTCGGTAGCTTTGTGGTCGGTCATAACCTTCAACCTGATAATAAATTGATAAAAATTGGGACAATCCGGATGCCGACCGGCACCCGGATCTGATGACGAATTAATTGTCTTGTTTGTCGTCAACCAGTGCGCCAGTGCTGATTTCGTAGTACGTCTTCCACTTTTTACCGTCGGCACCGTCGATTTTGACTTCCCAGGTTTGTTTGCCCTTATGACCATCCTCATACGCCTTGGTGACTTTACCGGGATGCGCCTTGAGCGCCATTTCCACGGCCTGCTCCTTAGTGATGGCGCCGGTCGCGGCCGACTGGCTCGCCATGGGCGCGGCGCTAGGAGTATCAGCGGCGATGGCGGGAACGGTGAAAGCGGTAGCAGCGGTTAAAGCCAGGGCGGCGAACAGTGAGCGGCGAATGATCATGGATATTCTCTCCGTAAAAGGGATTCAGGTGATGACGGTCAGCGGTGGGCGGCATCCGGCAGGCGCGTCGCCAGACCGTGACTTCGGGGATGACTCTACCGTCTCCACCTTAAATCAAGCTGAAGACGAACACATCAGTACCGGTCGCCCCGCCGCATTTCCTCGACGGTCGACGCGGTCATCGGCAAGCCGGCCCGCAACTGCCTCACGCGCTCCAGAAAAGCCGCCTTGTCAAAGCGTTGCGTCGGCGTGAGTCGGATCTCGCCGATGGACGTCACCTCTGCTTCCACCTCGTCACCCTCCTTGAGTCCCGCCGCGCGTAAATATTCCACCGGCAACCGAACGGCTAGACTGTTGCCCCACTTCGCCACTTGTAAGCGCATGGAAACCTCGCCGGATATACCTGTATCTAAAATTTAGGTGTTGCCCATCAGGATGCAACCGTCCAGTAAACTTGGGGCATTTCGCGTGATCTTTCGTGTTGACGGCAAGCTTCTCCTCACCGATATTGAGGTGAATAATAATGCGCTTGGTTGTGTCCGCAAAACCACCCAGTTTCACAACCCTCTCCAACCCCCTGATCATAAGGAGCGAACCATGAAGTTCTTTTCGCCGCTGTTGCTGGCTTTGGCCTTGATCGTCGGCGGTGTTGCAACCTCCGCCTTCGCGGGAGACGACGCCCCGCTCTTCATCAACCTGACCACGGATGACCCGCATCGCGCCAATATGGGCATTTCCTTCGGTAAAAACCAACTGGAGCGCGGCCATCCCTTGACGATTTTCCTGAACGACAAGAGCGTGTTGATCGGTTCCCAGGAAAATGCCGCGCAATTCGCCGATCATCAGAAAATGCTGGGCGAGCTCGTGGACAAAG
>DAIRDI010000223.1:0-5564 GCA_036796235.1 Candidatus Competibacteraceae bacterium
GCAGGCCGGGGGGATCGAACAGGTCAACAAGGCCATCCTGCAAATGGACCAAGCGACGCAACAGAACGCCGCGCTGGTCGAGGAAACCGCGTCCGCCAGTCAGGCCATGGGCGATCAGGCCCGCGAATTGCAAAATCTCATGGGCTTCTTCAAGCTCGCCGACGATGCGGTCGCCGTCCGCGCCGCGCCACCATCCCCCGGCGCGACGGTAAACCGCCAACCCTCGCGGCGCGAACTCCAGCGAAGCCGCAAGACGCATAAGCCGTTCGTCGATCGTTCGTCCGGCACGGGGGATGGCTCCTCGGTCTTGATCGCCTGGAGCGACGCCCTGAGCGTGGGCGACCCGGAGATCGACCGGCAGCATCAACAACTGATCGATATGATCAACGGGCTGCACGCCGCGATGCGGAACGGGCAAGCCCGGAATGCCCTGGGGAAACTGTTCGACGGACTGGCGCAATACACCGTCGACCACTTCCGCTACGAGGAAGAACGGATGGCGGCCTGCCAGTATCCGCGGTTCGCCGAGCATCAAAATAAGCACGCCGACCTGGTGCGACAGGTCCAGGCGCTTCAGGAAAAATTCGCGGGCGGCAACCAGCACATCAACATGAAAGTGATGAACTTTCTAAAAAGCTGGATCACCGGCCATATCCAGAACAGCGATAAAGACTATATGCCCTACCTGCACGCGCAACGGCGCCAGCACGGCTAATCGAACGGCCAGCAAAGACTCCCCGAGAGAAGGAGCCGGACTAGCGAGTGCGAATGGCTATAATTAGGAGGGAGACAACCGATGCTTGGCGACCACAACCACTTCAACTCTTCAAGACAGAACCGGCGGGCGGGTTCGAGCGGCCCGAGGGTCGCACGGTGGTTGACCCTCGCTTTGCTGGGACTGATTGGCCTGCTGGCCGCCTGCGACAGCCCGTCCCCCCCCGCCTCGCCGCCACCGCTGGCGTCCGAGCTGGTGTTTTACAACTGGGTGGACAATATGCCCCAGGCGGTGCTGGACGATTTCACCCGCGAGTACGGTGTCGCGGTGAAGCTGGTCACCTATGAATCGCCCGAAGAGGCGTATGCCAACCTGCGGGCTGGAGAGGTCTACGACGTGGTGGTGGTCGAAAGCCGCAAAATTCCCACGCTGGTCCGGGAGAATCTACTGGCGGAAATCAACCACGGCAATCTCCCCAACTTCAAGAACATCGCGGCCAATTTCCGCGACCTGGCCTACGATCCCAGCAATCGCCACAGCGTTCCCTACAGTTGGGGCACGGTCGGCCTGGTGGTGCGCGGCGACCTCGTCGCGGAACCGGTCACCCGCTGGTCCGATTTATGGGATCCTCGTTATGCGGGCCGGGTGGGGTTCTGGTTCGACATGCCGCGCGAGGTGATCGCCATCGCGTTAAAATCCCTGGGCTATTCGGGAAATTCCGAAGCGCCGGCCGAACTGGAAGCGGCGCTGCGGCATTTGCTGGCCCTCAAACCCCAGATGCTCCGGCTGGAGGAGTTCGATCCCAACATGGCCACCGAGGTCATGAACAGCGGCCAAGCGGTGCTGGCCATGGCGTGGGCGGGCGACGCGCTGGAAGGGCGCGAGCTGAATCCGGCGATCATCCACGCGCTGCCCGAGGAAGGCGCGCTGCTCTGGGGCGATAATTTCGTCGTTCCAGCCAACAGCTCCAACCGGCATACCGCCGAGGTTTTCATCAACTATCTGCTGCGCCCGGAGGTCAGCGCGCGAATCGTCGAGGAACTTCGCTATCCCACGCCCAACGAGGCGGCTTTGCCGCTGATCGATCTCGAAATCCTCAACGATCCGATCATCTTCCCGCCCAATGCCGACCTGAAAAAGGCCGAACTGATCTTGCCGCTGAGTCCGGAAGGGGAAGAACGCTACGCCGAGCTTTGGGAGCGATTCATGGCGACGGACCCTAATGGAGAGCAATAATGCGGTGGATAGGGCGACGATGGTTGGGTGGCTTGCTGGTCCTGGGTCTGTTGGCCGCCTGCGGCGACGGCGCCCCGCCATCCAGTGGGGCGATAACTTCGTCATCCCGGCGGCCAGCCCGCGCAAAGACACCGCCGAGGCGTTCATCAATTTCCTGCTGCGGCCGGAAATCAGCGCCCGGATCGTCAACGAGCAACACTATGCCACGGCCAATGAAGCGGCTTACCCGTTCATCAAATCCGAGATCCTGAACGATCCGGTGATCTTCCCGCCCATCGAGAAAATTCGCCAGGCCGAGGTCTACCTGCCCTTGACTCAGGCGGACAAGACTCTCCACGCGCGTATCTGGCAACGCTACCTGGCCGGCGCGGCCGAAGCCGCGAGCGGCGATTGATCGTGACGACGCCCCCACCCGAACCCGCGTCCGGTCGCCGGCTGGCGGACCTCTGGTCCGGGAACCTGCGCCGCCAGTTGCTGGCCGTGTTCGGCGTCGCGGTGCTGGCGTTGCTGTTGGCCAGCATCGTTGGAATCCTCCTGCTGGTGAACCGCACCGAGCGCGACGGCTGGCAGGGTCGCCAGATGGAAGCGACCCAGCGGGTCGCCCAGACCGTGGGCGATTTTCTGGCCCGGCAACAGAATCTGTTGCAGTTGCTCGACCTCTTCGGCCGCGATGAAGTGGAGACGGCCTCCGATCGATTGGAGCAACTGTTGCACGGTCAGCCGGCGCTCCTGGAACTGGTGTATGTCAACACCGCCGGCCGGGTCATCGCCCACGCTCCGAAGGATCGAGGCGTCTTGGCCAATCTGTTCACCATTCCTCAGTCAAACTGGTTCGTCGCCGCCCGCCAGGGCCAACGCTACATCGGCGACGTGCAAGTGTCCGCCGCCGATGAGCCCTATCTGATCTTCGCCGCGCCCGCGGCCCGCGAAGGCATCGTCGCGATCCGCCTGCGCATGGACGTGTTGAACGAGGTGATCGCCAGCCTGCATTTCGGCGAGACCGGCATCGCCTACCTGGTGAATCAGAGCGGGCGCGTCATCGCCCACTCCAACCCCGAGGTGGTGGCGGCGCATACCCGATTGGACGATCGAATGCTGGGATTGGTGCGTGCGGCGCGGGAGTCGTGGGCGGGCGAGTACCGCGATTTCCAGGGCAAACCGGTGGTAGGCACGATGGTTCCAGTGCCCGGCGCCCTGTGGGTGGCGGTGACCGAACTGCCCCAGGCCGAGGCTTACGCGGCCAGCCGGCGCGCGCTGTGGATCATGGCGGCGGCCACGCTGGCGTTCGGCGTGGTGTTGACCGCGACCCTCTCCGCCCTCCTGGAGCACCAGTTCCTGCGGCCCATGAGTCGACTGCGCGAAGGCGTGCGGCGGATCGGTCAGGGTGATCTGGACTATCGCATCGCCTTGGCCGGTCCCGGGGAAATCAGCCAGGTGGCGACGGCTTTCGACGACATGACGGCCTGGTTGAGTCGGGACGTCACGGAACGCAAAGCGTTCGATGAGGAACTCCGCTATCGATCCCGGTTCGAGGGCTTGCTGGTCGCCTTGTCGATGCGCTTCATCAACGCCTTCGACGCAGCCCTCGACGAGGGCGTCAATCTCGCGCTGGAGGAAGTCGGCAGCTTCGTCGGGGCCGATCGGGCTTACTTGTTCGAGTACGACCACCCGCGGGGCATCATGCGGAATACGCATGAATGGTGCGCCGAGGGGATCGCGCCGGAAATCGCGAACCTGCAAGCCGTGCCCAATGATGCGATACCCGAATTCGTGGGCGCGCATTGTCGAGGCGAACTCTACCACGCTCCAGACGTCCTGGCCCTGCCGGCGGATGACCATCTCCGAGCCATCCTCGAGCCGCAGGGGATACAGTCGCTGATTACGATTCCGCTCTGCTACGAGGGAAACTGCCTCGGTTTCGTCGGATTCGACGCGGTGCGCGGCTGCCGGAAGTGGACGAACGCGGAAATCACCTTATTGAAAATCCTGGCGGAACTGTTGGTCAACGCCGAGCTGAAGCGCCGTCATGAAGCAAGCCTGGAGGAGGCGCGGCGGCAACTGGAGGCGTCCAGCGCCCGCGCCAATGAAATGGCCGCCGCCGCCGAGGCCGCCAGCCGCGCCAAGTCGGAATTTCTGGCGACCATGAGCCACGAGATCCGCACGCCGATGAACGGCGTGCTCGGCATGACCGAGCTGCTGCTGGGCACCGCCCTGAGCGAACAGCAACAGCGATTTACGACCAACATCCTGCGCTCGGCCCAGTCCTTGCTGGCGATCATCAACGACATTCTGGACTTTTCCAAGATCGAAGCGGGTCATTTGACCCTGGAGACCGTCGATTTCGACCCGCGCGAGCTGGTGGAGGAAACCACGGCGTCGTTCGCCGAGCGGATGCGCGCCAAGGGCTTGGAATTCGTGGTCGATATCGCGCCGGATTTACCCTCGCGCTTGCGGGGCGACCCGGTCAGAGTGCGGCAAATCCTGGTGAATTTGCTCGGTAACGCCCACAAGTTCACCGAGCGGGGCGAAGTCGCCATGCGCCTGGAGGTGCTGGTCCGGCGGGAGGAGAGCCTCACGGTCCGCTGCGCGGTGCGCGATACCGGAATCGGCATCGCTCCCGACGTGCGGGACCGTATTTTCGAGGCGTTCGCCCAGGCGGACAGTTCGACCACCCGTCGTTTTGGAGGCACGGGCTTGGGGCTGGCGATTTCCCGACGACTGGTCCAGTTGATGGGTGGTGAGATCGGAGCGGACAGCACCCCGGGGGTCGGCAGCATATTCTGGTTCACCGCGCCGCTGGCCCACCCCGCCGCGGAGCTGGCCCTGGAAACCGATCCGGGGCGCGGCGGCTCGCGCGACCCGACGCCCTCCCCGCCTTCCGTTCCCTCCGCCGCCACCAGCGCGCCCGCGACGCACCGGTGGCGGGTGTTGGTGGTGGAAGACAATCCGGTCAATCAGGCGGTCGCGGTCGCGATTTTGGAGTCGCTGAATTATCAGGCGGAGGTGGCGGGCGACGGGAAGGAAGCGGTCGAAGCCGTCGCCAGGGCTCGTTACGATCTGATTTTGATGGATTGTCAGATGCCGGTGATGGACGGGTTTGCCGCCACCGCCGCGATCCGCCGCTGGGAACAGGCACTGGGACGGACCCGGCTGCCGATCATCGCGCTGACGGCCAACGTCATGCAGGGATTCCGCGAGCAATGTTTGGCGGCGGGTATGGACGACTATCTGAGCAAACCGTTCCAACAGGCGCAACTGCAACACATGTTGCGCCGCTGGCTGCCTATCGACCCGAACCCGGCGACCCATCCCTTCGAACCTTCACCCCCACCCCCGGCCGCCGACCTCGCCGAACCGCCGCGCGAATCGGCCGAACCCCCGGTGTGGGACCGGGCCGGCATGTTGAAGCGGATAGGGGACGACGAAGCGCTGGCCGAGAAAGTGGTCGAGCTGTTCCTGGCCGACCTCCCGCCGCGGATTCAAGCGCTGGAGGACCTGCTCGCGACCGGCGACCTGGCCGGCGCCAGACGCCAGGCCCACACCATCAAGGGGGCGTCGGCCAACGTCGGCGGCGAGGCGTTGCGGGCCTTGGCCGCGACGCTGGAACAGGCCG
>DAIRDI010000224.1:0-5508 GCA_036796235.1 Candidatus Competibacteraceae bacterium
TCCTATGGAAGCCAACCTGTTGATTATGATTGTCAGAACTGTCCGAAGTATTGAGCCATAGTAGAGGTGAAAAAATGAACGCTAGACGCAAATCCCCTCGCGCCGCTGGGGCGTTTTGGTCTACATGGATGCATTTTATTTTTTTCATCATGTTGCTGGGTTCTCTTTCTCTGGCAACCGCGCAAACAGCCAGCGACCTGGAGCCCAATAATTCGTGCCTCGAAGCCCAAAACATCGGAGCAATCTCCTTACCCTTTATCGTCACCGGTAGTCTTGATACCCCGCCGCAGATACCTGATGTCGACTTCATCCGGTTTGAGGCGCCGGCGGGGACTCTGCTGGTCGCCGACTTGGAAGGACAAGCCACTAATCAGGGTACCTTACCGGATCCTTTTATCGGACTCTTCGATTCAAACTGCAATCTACTGGCGCTCAACGATGGCTATTTTTCGCCCAACGCCCGCTTGATGTTCGCCGTGCCCACCGATGGAATGTTCATCCTTGCCACCACGAGCTGCTGCGATGGCGTCTTCAGCGGTCAAGGAGGCTCCAGCGGTACCTATCGATTAACCATTCGTCTGGCTCCACCCGCGATTGGATCGATTCATGGTCGACTCATCGACGCCATCACCGGACAACCGTTGCGGGGTGATACTTATCCCTTCGCAACCGTAAATCTGTTCAGATGCACCGATGAAAACTGCTTTGAGTCTGTCGCCTATCAGTCGCCAGACAGCGCCGGGCAGTTCCGATTCGTGCTTGATTTTACGAATAATCCTCTGACTATGGGGTCCTATCAGATCCAAAGCTACGCCAGCGAATACGAGCCCGCGTCGTTCGCTCCCTTTTGGGTTGGCGAAGGTGAAGACCTTGACGTCGGCGATCTTCCGCTTCAGCCGCCACCCGTGCAGTTTTCTGAAATTCGCCCCTGCGGTAACTTGCCACCGGAAGGGGGACATTGCTGGTATAGCGTTCGAGTCACGAATAATTTACCCACGCCAATCCAAGGTTCGGCTTGGAGTCTCGTGCAAGCTTATGGCATTGGATCTCGGCTCGACTTTACCAACTTCCAAGCCATGGGCTTGGGTAAAATGCGGCTATCGCCTGGCCAAAGCGGAGTAGTGCGGTTTGCGTTTAATGTTCCACCGCAAGTACGCGATGGCGCGACCCTTTGTACGCGAGTCCTTTTCGGTCAAGGCCAGCATCCATTTTTCGATACTTTGAGCCAAAGAGATCCTCTGTTCTGCATTTTGAAGGGCTTTATGGGGGGGTTCAGCGTCCAATCCGAACAGGAATCGCGGAAACTGCTGCGAAAACCACCGACAGGGCATTGGAACCAATCCGATAGCTTTCATCACTTCAAAAAATGAGTCGAGTGGCACGCGGTATGCGGCGGCGGGTTATTCCGCGGTAACCCGCCGGTGTCGGGCATTCAAAAACGGTGGACTCGGAACTGCCACTAGAATTAACACTCATCGGCTCCGGATACTGACCTGATCCCGATCGCCGCGCCGCCGCCCGGTTTCGCACTGGCTTTCATCGCCGCCGCAGACTTCGCACCGGTAGTCCTTTTCCCCCAGCGCTCGACCCACCCCACCGCAGGAACCCTTGATGGGCCGGCGTCCGCAAAGCACCCCGACCGACATGGCCAGGACCACCAACACCATCACCAGCAACGTCGCCAGCAGCGTGCCCATCATTAACAATCCTCCATACTCAGCCGCCGAAATCATCCATCATGATGTTCTCATCCTCGACCCCTAGATCCTTCAACAACTTGATGACGGCGACGTTCATCACCGGCGGACCGCAGATGTAGTATTCGCAATCCTCCGGCGCCGGGTGATCCTTCAGATAGTGTTCATACAGCACGTTATGAATGAAACCCGTGTATCCGTTCCAGCGGTCTTCCGGTTGCGGTTCGGACAGGGCGACATGCCAGGTAAAGTTTTCATGTTCGGCCGCCAGTCGATCGTATTCTTCCTTGTAGAACAACTCGCGCAACGAGCGGGCGCCGTACCAGAAGGAAATCTTGCGCCGGGATTTCAAGCGCCGCAGTTGATCGAAAATATGCGAGCGCATGGGCGCCATGCCCGCGCCGCCGCCGACAAAGACCATTTCGGCGTCGGTTTCCTTGGCGAAGAACTCGCCAAAAGGACCGTACACGGCTATCTTGTCGCCGGGTTTGAGACCGAACGCATAGGAAGACATGATGCCGGGCCTCGACCCCTTGACGCCGGGAGGCGGCGTGGCGATGCGAATGTTGAACTTCACGACCCCTTTCTCGTCGGGATAGTTCGCCATCGAATAGGCCCGAATCACCGGTTCGTATACCGTCGATTCCAGCTCGAACAACCTAAAGCGTTCCCAGTCGGCGCGGAATTGTGCCTCAATGGCAAAATCCCTGAACCGGACATGGTGCGGCGGACACTCCAGTTGCACGTAGCCGCCCGCCCGAAACGCGACGTTTTCCCCTTCCGGCAAGCGCAGGGTCAGTTCCTTGATGAAGGTCGCCACGTTCGGATTGGCCTCGACGGTGCATTCCCAGCGCTTGACGCCGAACACCTCTTCCGGGACTTCAATCACCATGTCCTGCTTGACCGGCGTCTGACAGGACAGCCGCCAGCCCTCCCTGGCCTGCCGTCGGGTGAAATAGTTTTCTTCCGTGGGCAGCATCGAGCCACCACCGGATTCCACGATGCAGCGACATTGCGCGCAGGTGCCGCCGCCTCCGCAGGCCGACGGCAGAAACAGCCCCGCGCTGGAAAGCGTCTGCAACAGCTTGCCGCCGGAGGGCACGGTCAGAGTCTTCTCGCCGTTGATCTCGATGGCGACGTTGCCGCTGCTCACGAGTTTGGCCCTGGCGCTCAGGATTACCGCCACCAGCATCAGGACGACCACCGTGAACATGACCACGCCCAAAACGATTTCCACGTACATCTCGGGACCCCGCCGCGCTAATTACAGATCGATGCCGCCGAACGACATGAAACCCAGGGACATCAAACCGACGACAATAAAGGTAATCCCCAACCCCCGCAGACCTTCGGGGACGTCGCTGTATTTCATTTTCTCGCGGATCCCCGCCAGGGCCGTAATGGCCAGCGCCCAACCGACGCCCGAACCGGCTCCATACACCACGCTCTCGGCGAAGTTGTAATGGCGTTCGACCATGAACAGGGAACCGCCCAGAATCGCGCAGTTGACCGTGATCAACGGCAGAAAAACCCCAAGCGCGTTGTAGAGGACCGGGACATAGCGATCCAAAACCATTTCGAGAATCTGGACGATGGCCGCGATGACGCCGATATAGGTCAACAAGCCCAGGAAGCTCAGATCGACGTCCGGCAATCCCGCCCAAGCCAGCGCGCCCTCGGCGAGCACATGGGTGTACAACAGATTATTGATCGGCACCGTGATGACCTGGACCACGATCACCGCGATCCCCAACCCAACGGCGGCGTCGATCTTTTTCGAGATCGCCAGGAAGGTGCACATCCCGAGGAAAAAGGCCAGCGCCATGTTTTCCACGAAAACCGACCGCACGAACAGGCTCAGATAGTATTCCATGCTCGATTCTCCCGGATGATGGACCAGGAATATAGCAATCCTAAACCGATTGTGGATGTAGGTTGGGTTAGCGCGCCGCGCGTAACCCAACATAATCAAAATGTTGGGTTACGGCCTACGGCCTAACCCAACCTACAATTCGCTTGGAAGCGCTATATCAACGAGTCGCCGACGCCTGTTCGGCGCTCAAATCCTGGGTGTTCGGCGCCATCGGGTATTCGACGGTTTCCACCTGCTCCTTGTGAATGGCGCGGATGACCCAGATAAACAAGCCGATCAGGAAAAAGGCGCTGGGCGGCAACAACAGCATCCCGTTGGGCACGTACCAGCCGCCGTTGGACGCCAGCCGCAACACTTCATAACCGAGCAAGGTCCCGGAACCGAACAGTTCGCGAATCGTCGCCAGCCCGATCAGAATGGCGCTGTAGCCCAGGCCATTGCCGAGTCCATCCAGAAAACTCGGCAGCGGCGGGTATTTCATGGCGAACGCTTCCGCGCGGCCCATCACGATACAGTTCGTGATGATCAAGCCCACGAAGACCGAGAGCTGCTTGCTGATCTCATAAAGATACGCTTTCAGCACCTGATCGACCACGATCACCAGGGACGCGATGATCGTCATCTGCACGATGATGCGGATATTGTTGGGAATATGATGGCGCACCATCGACACGAACAGATTGGAGAACGCCGTCACCAAGGTCAGCGCCACGCACATGACCAGGGTCACCCTGAGACTGCTGGTCACCGCCAGGGCCGAGCAGATGCCCAGGATTTGCAGGGCAATCGGATTGTTTTTGAAGATCGGGTTCAACAACAGCTCTTTCAGTTTCATGACGATGCCTCACCCTTTTGCAATCGGTCGAGGAACGGCCCGTAACCCAGTTCGCCCAGCCAGAAATGCAGCAGATTCTGTACTCCCCGCGTGGTCAGAGTGGCTCCGGAAAGTCCATCGACCTGATACCGGGCCTTGGGGGCTTGCGGGTCCACCCGGCCTTTCAGCAATTCAATGGCGATTTCTCCCTTCGGATCGAAGGCCTGCTTGCCCGCCCATTGGGCTCGCCACTGGGGATTATCCACCTCGCCACCCAGGCCCGGCGTTTCGCGATGCTCGTAAAACCCCAGCCCCCGCACCGTCCGACCGTCGGCTTGCAGGGCCAGAAAGCCGTGGAGGGTCGACCAGAGGCCGAATCCCCGAACCGGCAGGATGAGGGTTTGCAATCGCCCCTCCTCCTCCACCAGATAGACCACGGAGTATCGTTCCCGGCGGGCGATCCGGGCCAGATCGTCGTCCTTGCTCAACCGCCGCGACCACTGGCTGTCCTTGGCCGCCCGGCGCTGATCGTAAGCGGCGGGGTCGACCGCGTCGGTGAACTCGCCGGTATCAAGATCGACCGCCCGGACGGTCACGCGCGCGGCGAAGATTTCTTCCACGCTCCGGCCGGGCTCCAGCAGGCCGGCGACCGCCAGAACATTACGCTTGGCGTCCAGGGCCTGATTGGCGATCTGGCGCGGTTTGAGCAAGACCGCCGCCGCCGACACGACGATCGAGCACACCAGGCACAGCAGCAAGGTGACCGTCACGGTCTTCTTGATCGTGTCGTTGTTAGCCACGCGCCAACCTCCGCTTGATATTGGCCCGCATCACGAAATGATCGATCAACGGGGCGAACAGGTTGGCGAACAGAATCGAGAGCATCATGCCTTCCGGAAACGCCGGGTTGAGCACCCGAATCACCACCACCATGAATCCGATCAACGCCCCGAACCAGAGCTTGCCGACCTCGGTCATGGCCGCGGAGACCGGATCGGTCGCCATGAAAATCATCCCGAAGGCGAATCCCCCCAATACCAGATGCCAGTACCACGGCACGGCGAACATGGGGTTGGTTTCGGAACCGATCAGGTTCAACAGCAGGGAGGTGACCACCATGCCGG
>DAIRDI010000225.1:0-1681 GCA_036796235.1 Candidatus Competibacteraceae bacterium
TCCTATGGAAGCCAACCTGTTGATTATGATTGTCAGAACTGTCCGAAGTATTGCATTAAGAGACAGTCTGAAATCCGACTTGTCGCGGGTGTCCTACGTCGCCACGGCCAACCGCGCCGACCGGCTGCCGAGCACCTTGCTGAGTCGGTTTCACGTGCTGCGAGTCGACGCCCCCGAACCGGTCACTACCCCGCCATCGTGCGGCGGACCGCAGCCGCCTTCGCCGCCCGGCACGGCGTGCATCCCGCCTTCATCGAGCCGTTCGACGAACCGGAGTGGCGCTGGCTGGAACGGCAGTTCCACTCGCCGCGCCGCGCCAAGCAGGCGACCGAGTTGCTGCTCGGCCATCGTTTGCTGCGACCGTCCCGGCCCGAGGCGGTGCATTAACCGCGCCCGAGGGCCGGTCGAGACCTCTCGATGCAGGTCCGTGGGGACAGCTATTCAATCGCCGCCAAGCGTTGCAGCGTCTCCGGGAAGCGCGCCGCCAGTTTCAAGAGCCGCCGGGCCGCGCCGGTGGGCTCCGCCCGGCCCTGTTCCCAGTTTTCCAGGGTGCGTTTGGAAACGCCCAACGCCTGGGCGAAATCGGCTTGCGATAGTCCCGAGCGGGCGCGGGCCGCCATCAGTTCCCAGCGTGGGCCGGTCAGCCGCTCCTCTTTTTCCACCGTGCCGTCCGGCCGCTCGATGCGCCGGCAGACCACGCCCTCCGGTAGCACCGTGAAGGTCGTCTTCCGCGCCCAGCGTCCCGCTTTCACGTCGCGCACCGCCTGCAACAGTTCCGCGCCCACATCGCGCCCGGCGTCGCGGGCCAGGAGTTCCTGTTCAGTCATCGGCATGTTCCATCTCCTCGCGCAAGGATTTGAGGACGTGCCCGGGAATCGAGTCGCGGGCGCTTTTGGCGTAAATCAGCAACATCCAGATCTGCCCGGCGTGAGTGCGGGCGTAGTAGCACACCCGCACGCCGCCGGACTTGCCGGTTCCGGCCCGACTCCAACGTACCTTGCGGACGCCGCCGGAGCCGCGCACCACGTCTCCAGCAGCCGGGCGATCGCACAGGTATTCCTGAAGCTCGGCGTATTCGTCGTCCGTCAGATAGTCCGGCAGATACGACGAAAAAATCGGAGACTCGATGAACTCGTAGCGCATGGGTTGATTGTACGCACGCTGCGTATATCCAACAAGCTGGCCTATGGTCTTTGACGCGCAGCGGCGCAGTCAAGGCCCCCAACCCCGCGTCGTCGCGGACGACGCGCCACCGGTCGACCGCCGGCCACGTCGCCAACTCCAGATGGGCCTTGGCGACATCGATCCACCCAGCATTTACTTCTCCCACCCAAACACCTGTTTCACCGCCTCGGCGTTTTCACCCAACGCCGCCAACAGGGCCGCGCGCTGCTCGGGGTTCAGGACATGGACCGTACTCGCGATTAGCCGCGCCGGGGGGCCGGTCGAGAACGAGGGTCGGCGGCGCCGGGCTGGGGCCAGGGACCGTCGTCGCCGAGCAGGATGAAGGGCGCCCAGTAATAGGGATTGGCGAACGGTGGGTCTTCCAGATCCCAGAAATCGAGTTCGCGATACCGTTCGCCCAATCCCGCCTGGAGACGGTCGGTGGTCTCCGCCAGGCTCAGCCCGCGCAGTTGCGTTCGCGCTCGAGCCAGCCGCCACGACCAGGGTTGCTCGGGGC
>DAIRDI010000225.1:1691-5422 GCA_036796235.1 Candidatus Competibacteraceae bacterium
GCAGGCGGCGGTGGTTTGGTAGAGGAGAGACGCTCTACCACCCTGATCCCTTGCCGGGCGAGAAAGAGGGCGTCGGCGACTCCAAGCCCCCGCTGCAGGCGCAGTATGTCGCGGAGTTTCTTCGCTGGATCAAGCACACGTTTGTGTTCACCCGGTGGGAAACGGAGGGCCCGGGCGGTGTCGACCTTTCCCTATCGGCCCTCACCGTCCAATACGCAACGATCGGCGTGAAGGACACACGGACGCTCGATCCGGAAGCGAAGACACGCTGGTATCACATGGTCGCCGGCGGCTTGGGGCTCGGATGGCCCGAAGATATAAGCGTGGGCGGATCATTCTCCACGGTCGATTTTTACTCCGCCGGCAAGATACTGCGATCGCCATTGTACCCCACATTGAGCTACGACGACTTTCGGGGCGGAACCCTCGTTCTCGAGTTCGGCTACAACGCCGTGTTCTTCGTCGGCGGCGGGTCTGTGTCGCTGCTTCTGTTCGGCATGGGTTTCGAGCCAAGCCGGGTCCTGCGCGAGTTGGAGCGGTTCTTCCGCTATGGTGATCGTACCGCTCTCGAGACACTTTTGTTTAAGGCCTCACCCAGCGGAGTTGCGTTGATCGCCAGCTCCTCGGTTGGGATTTTCGGCTGGGGCTTTGCTGCTCGAGTCGGTTACATGAGAGATCTCCCGGCGCCGTGGCGGCAAAGGTAGCCGCGAGCTGATGATGCCGGAAGCAAAGATCGATGGCGAACTCGGCGAGTTCATCTGGTGCTGGTGAACATCGGATAGTTGATAGCGGACGGAGATCTGCTACTACATCCCCCGCGGGCAAATCGGCGGGCAACTCGGGGACAGACCACAGGTTTCAGTCAAACCCGGTCCGTTTTTTGTTGCCGATGCGGATCATTCATTAACGAACCGATCTGGCCATCAGTCTGATCAGTGATTTTACTCGGGGGTTGCTGAGTCGCCGGCCGCCCGCGTTTCTCATAGGTGGCGACGGCGATCACTCGTTCGTCGAAGCGGGTGGTATAGGACAAGGTGGCCTGGAATTGCTCTAACGCCGCCCGAGCATCGGCCGCGCAAAAAAATGGATTGCTTGCGCAACTGGCGGAAGGCCTTGCCTTCTTGTTGGCCTTGTTTCACGTATTCACGCCGGACGCTGTTCCGCGCCCGCTGGCGTGAGGCAGCGGTGCAGATCACGATCCAGCGCTGACGGATGCCCGCATACTCAACCCCGAGGCTCCGCGTACCGATCGGCGCGGCGGTCGCGGTGAGCTCGGAGGCCACGGCGTCGTGGATTTGCCGGGCCAGCGTCAGGGTCTCCGGGACCCGGCTAATCCAACCAGTCTCGCCCAGACCGGTCAAGGTCTCCCGGACAAAGCCAGCACTATCAAAAACATAATATTGGATATGAAAGTCTCGATTCAGTTGCCCGAGATGCGCGTTCAGCGTATCCCGAAAACCGGTTTTGTCTTCGCTATTCCCACTGAGGGGTTTCATTAATAACGGAATGCCGGCTTGGTTTTCGCAAATGAACTGAATCACCCACTGATTCAGATCGGGCCGATGATCGCGGCTGTAACCGGCGGTGATTTGAATCACCCGGCCTGGGGGTCTTGATGGCTGTTGTAGTCGCCATCGACATGCAAGCTCGTCGAATCCAAATGACCAAAACGACACTGAAGCTGCAACTTTGCCACGGACGCCGCCGCAATCAGTGTCTATAAATCCTCCACCCCATAGGCGTGGATACGGTCCAAAGCGTCTCCTAAAGCATCATCATTCAAGTGCCGGGCGTCAATCCCGGTTCCGAGTAACCGAGCGACCGGTTTGTTCTCGAAAAAATGCGGCGTTAAATATAAAGCCCGATGACTGAAGCCCAGACCGTTCAAAATCATGGCCTTGACCGCTTGGCCGATGGAAACGATCCGCTGTTCGTGATCTTGCCCGATGACCGTATCGATGAGCCGGACGATGCCCAGTTCATCCACCATCGCCGCGACCAGCCCCAGGTGGTCCAGATTGTAGCTCTGATAGGTGATCGGTCCGCGCATCGTGCCCGATCAATATGCACAGCCATTGTTTTCTCTTTGATTATGTTGACATTTTTTATTGGCCTAGCATAATTCCGCCTTTCGTCGTTAGGGGGTGCGGAATGTCGGCTTATACTTCCTATACGCACTTCCGCACCATTCGGCCAGTGCCCTATCCGGGCCGCACCCCCCCCCACATCCACCTTGCGGCCTTCCCGCCCGGCGGATCGCCCTTCA
Source organism: Candidatus Competibacteraceae bacterium (assembly GCA_036796235.1). Classification (GTDB taxonomy): domain Bacteria; phylum Pseudomonadota; class Gammaproteobacteria; order Competibacterales; family Competibacteraceae; genus REEE01. Next base: position 3,958 of record DAIRDI010000225.1, read on the forward strand.
TCACCCAGATTTACGTCCGGGACGAACCCCGCAACGCCGACGACTTCCTGTTCCAGCGGATTCCCCCGGAACAGCGCCCGCTCGTGTTGGCCGACTTCGTGCCGGCCCAGCCGCGGGACGGCGCAAAACTGGCGGCCCTCTTCGAGGTGATTCTGGACATCACCCCGCACGACTGACCGCGCGCCGGCGGCGTTCGTCCGCGCGAAAAGTATTTTTTCAAGAAACTTCTGGAACATATGTCGGTTTTTTACCAACGAAAATGGACGCCGCGCCGGTGGGCGCCACCGGGCGAATTGCCAGAAGGCTGGGATTTATTACTTTTAATATCAAAGCATTAAAAATATTTTGCCATTACTACCGCCGGTTGGCACGGCGGCTGCGCTATCCCAGTCGTACCGCAACGGCGGTGCACTCAAACCCCACACCACACCTTATTAGGAGCACACAATCATGACCATGAGCTACGCCGCGAACCCCGATTCGCCGCCTCGACACGAGCGTCGCGGGCGCAAGCTTCTCGGGCTGCTGAGCGCACTTCGCACGATCGACGATCGGGCCCCGTCATCGACGGGGCCCCGACCGGAAAGGGGACTGTGCATGCGCCCGTCCCTCCACGCCCACCACTTCGGAGCCGCCGGACTCCTGCTCGCGCTCGCAACCTGGGCGGTACCGGCATCGACCGCCGACATCGCGACCGCCATCGGCCCGGTCGACACCCAGGAGTGGAGGGATGCCTGCGCTGCAAACCCGGTGGTGCCGGTGGTGCCGTCGGGCGCGCACGGACTCGCCCCGTGTGCCGGCGGAGCGGACTGCTTGCACCGGGTCGTGCTCGACGCCGACGAGTTCCCAAACGCGACGTGCAGCGACGGAACGGAGGGCGTCTTCTACGTGCGGCCCGGATCGAACGGCGACGAGAACCGCTGGGTGATCCATCTTCAGGGCGGCGGGAGCTGTCGCGACTACGACACGTGCCTTAAGCGCTGGTGCGGTCAGCAAGGCATCTACGCCGCCAACAAGATGAGCTCGGACTGGAACGCCGACGGTACCACGGATCTGCCCGAGCACGTCGTCGGCACCGGCATCCAGGCCCCCATTGCAGCGAACGAGTTCTCGGACTGGACGCACGTGTTCGCGTACTACTGCAGCTCCGATTCGTGGCAGGGCCGCGCGTCGGACGTCGAGTTCGACAACGGGGTCGACAGCTTCCACCTCGACGCACGCGGCCACACGATCCTCTCGGCCATGCGCCGGATGCTGCGCAAGAACAACGCCAACCCCACCTGGACGGCTGCGGGCGGCTACGCCGTGCCCGACCTCGACAGCGCGACGGAGATCGTCTTTTCGGGCACGTCGGCCGGCGCCAAGGGAGCGATCTCCAACGCCGACTGGTTTCTCACCCCGTTTTCGAGCTCCGACAACTCGCTCGTCCTCGACGGGAATTTCGACATGTCGGACGACGCGCTGG
>DAIRDI010000226.1:0-5414 GCA_036796235.1 Candidatus Competibacteraceae bacterium
AAATACCAGAAACACAATATCATCCAGCGCATCGTGGAGCCCGAACGCCAGATCCTGTTCCGGGTCGCCTGGCTCGACGACCGGGGCCAGGTTCAGGTCAACAAAGGCTACCGGGTCGAATTCAACTCCGCGCTCGGTCCCTACAAAGGCGGCCTGCGCTTCCACCCCAATGTCACCGCTGGCACCATCAAATTCCTCGGTTTCGAGCAAATTTTCAAAAACGCCCTGACCGGCTTGGCCATCGGTGGCGCCAAGGGCGGGTCCAACCTCGATCCCAAGGGCAAGTCCGACAATGAAATCATGCGGTTCTGTCAGTCGTTCATGACCGAACTGTTCCGGCATATCGGCCCCACCATCGACGTGCCGGCCGGCGACATCGGCGTGGGCGGGCGTGAGATCGGCTATCTCTACGGCCAGTACAAACGCTTGACCGGGCGCTACGAAGGCGTGTTGACCGGCAAGGGTCTCAACTGGGGCGGTTCCCTGGTGCGCACCGAGGCCACCGGCTACGGCGCGGTCTACTTCGCCCAGAACATGCTGGCCGAACGCGGCGACTCGCTCGCCGGCAAAACTTGCACGGTGTCGGGCTCCGGCAACGTCTCCATCTACACCATCGAAAAGCTCTACCATCTGGGCGCCAAACCGGTCACCGTCAGTGATTCCAACGGTATGATCTACGACGAGCGCGGCATCGACCTGGAACTGCTCAAACGCCTGAAGGAAGTGGAACGGGCGCGCTTGAGCCGCTACGTCGAGGAACATCGCGGCGCGATCTACACGCCCGTCGAGGACTACCCCGCCGGCCGCAACGGCGTTTGGTGCGTGCCGTGCGACGCCGCCTTTCCCAGCGCCACCCAAAACGAAGTCAACGACGACGACGCGCGGGAACTCCTGAAGAATGGCTGCATCTGTATTTCCGAAGGCGCCAACATGCCATCTACCCAAGGCGCCATCGATGCCTTTCTGGCCGCCGGCATTGCCTATGGACCGGCCAAGGCCGCCAACGCCGGCGGCGTCTCCACCAGCCAACTGGAAATGAGCCAGAACGCCAGCATGACCCAGTGGACCTTCGAGGAAGTGGATGCCCGGTTGCAGCGCATCATGGCCGGCATCTTCCACACCGCCAGCGAAGCCGCCAGGGAGTTCGGCGCGCCCGGCAACCTCGTGCTCGGCGCCAATATCGCCGGCTTCCGCAAAGTCGCCGACGCCATGATCGACCAGGGCGTCGTCTGACGGCGTGGCGCCGCCGAACTGGAAAGCGGCGGCGCGCGCCCCTCGACGGTTGCGCGACAAGTCAAGGGGTCGGTAGTATGCGGAATCTTTTGGGGACTATCACGGTCTTGAGCTTGAGCGCGACCTGGCAAGACCGTGCGACCGTCCAGGCAGGGAGGCTGCTAGCCTGTTATTTGAGGAACGACCATGACTTTGACTCGCCTGCCCGCCGCCGAGGGTCTCTACGACCCGCGCAACGAACACGACGCCTGCGGGATCGGCTTCATCGCCGACATCAAAAACCGCAAAACCCATCGTACCGTCAGCCAGGGCCTGGAAATCCTCGCCAACCTGAGCCACCGGGGCGCGGTCGGCGCTGACCCACTGGCGGGCGACGGCGCCGGCATCCTGGTGCAACTGCCCGACGCCTTCCTCCGCGCCGAATGCGCCGAACAGGGTCTCGATCTTCCTCCGGCCGGCGAGTACGCGGTCGGCATGGTATTCCTGCCGCGCGATGCGGACGCGCGCGCCGCCAGTGAAGCTGCCCTGGAACGCACCGCCGTCGCCGAAGGGCAGATCTTCCTGGGCTGGCGCGATGTGCCCACCGACAATTCCTGCTTGGGTCGCAGCGTGCGCCCCACTGAGCCGGTGATCCGCCAAGCTTTCATCCAACGCGGTCCCGCCTGTCCGGATGGCGACGCCTTCGAGCGCAAGTTGTTCGTGACTCGCAAGCAGGCGCACCATGCGATCTGGGACCGCGCGGTCGATAATTCGCAGTTTTACATCGCCTCGCTGTCGGCCCGCACGATTGTTTACAAGGGCATGATCCTGGCGCGCAATCTGGGTGTTTACTACCCCGATCTGCGCGATGAGCGCCTGACTTCGGCCCTCGCCCTGGTCCACCAGCGCTTCTCCACCAACACCTTCCCGACTTGGGCGCTGGCCCACCCGTTTCGCTATCTGTGCCATAACGGCGAGATCAACACCCTGCGCGGCAACATCAACTGGATGTTGGCTCGCCGCCACAACATGCGCTCCGAGCGCCTGGGCGCCGACCTGGACAAGCTGTGGCCGCTGATCGGCGACGGCGCTTCCGACTCCGCCACCTTCGACAACGCTTTGGAGTTATTGCTGGCCGCCGGCTACTCGCTGCCGCACGCCATGATGTTGATGGTGCCGGAAGCCTGGTCCGGCAACCCGCTGATGGACCCCGAACGCCGCGCGTTCTACGAATACCACGCCGCCCTGATCGAACCCTGGGATGGCCCGGCCGCCATCGCCTTCACCGACGGGCGTCAGATCGGCGCCACCCTGGACCGCAACGGCCTGCGCCCGGCCCGCTATCTGGTCACCGACGACGACCAGGTCATCATGGCCTCGGAGATGGGCGTCTTGCCGATTCCGGACGAGCGGATCGTCAAGAAGTGGCGGCTGCAACCGGGTCGGATGCTCCTGATCGACCTGGAACAGGGCCGCATCATCGACGACGCCGAAATCAAGGCCCAACTGGCCGCTGCCCAACCATATCAGGACTGGCTGGACGCCACCCAGATCCGTTTGCAGGATCTACCGACCGAAGTCGGGCCCATGGCTCCCGACCCCCAAACCCTGCTCCGTCGCCAGCAAGCCTTTGGCTACACCCAGGAAGACGTGCGCGCCTTCCTCGATCCGATGGCCGCGAGCGGCGAAGACCCGATCGGCTCGATGGGCCGGGACATTCCCCCAGCCGTTCTGTCCGACCGGCCCAAGCTGCTCTACGACTACTTCAAACAGAAATTCGCCCAGGTCACCAACCCGCCCATCGACCCGATTCGTGAAGCGCTGGTGATGTCCCTGGTGTCGTTCATCGGTCCCCGCCCCAACTTGCTCGACCCAGGGAGCGCCGGCACCCAGAAGCGCTTGGAGGTCCAGCGCCCGATCCTGGCCAACGTCGACCTGGAGCGGGTCCGCCGCATCGAGTACCACGTCGACCGGGCTTTTCGCACGCGTACCCTGCACATGACGTATCCCGTGGGGCGCGGAGCCGAGGGCATGGCTCGGGCATTGGAAGATCTGTGTCGCGAGGCGGCCGACGTGGTGCGACGCGGCGATAACATTCTGATCCTCTCCGATCGGGGCATGGACGCTGACCACATCGCGATTCCCGCCTTGCTCGCCACCGCCGCCGTCCACCATCATCTGATCCGGACCGGACTGCGCACCGAGGTGGGACTGGTGGTGGAAACCGGCGAGGCCAAGCGGGTTCACGATTTCTGCCTGTTGGCCGGCTACGGCGCCGAGGCCATCAACCCGTGGCTGGCCTTCGACACCCTGTCGGCCCATCTCGCCCGCGGCCCGCGCGCGCCCAGCGAAACCGAAGTCCACGAGCGCTACACCCAAGCCTTGGCCAAGGGCATTCTCAAGGTCATGTCCAAGATGGGCATCTCCACCTACCAATCCTACTGCGGCGCGCAGATTTTCGAGGCGGTCGGCCTGGCCAACGAATTCGTGGAGCGCTATTTCACCGGCACCCAAGGGGTGATCGAGGGCGTCGGCCTGGCTGAAATCGCCCGGGAAGCCGTGCGCCGCCACCAGCAAGCCTTCGGCGATGCGCCGCTGTACCGCAATGCCCTGGACGTAGGCGGCGAGCTGGCCTATCGGCTGCGCGGCGAACGGCACGCCTGGACCCCGGAGACCATTTCTCTCCTGCAACACGCCGTTCGTGCTGGCGACTACGCCCAGTATCAGAACTACAGTCGGGTGATGGACGACCAGCGCGACGGGCTGCGCAACCTGCGCGGCCTGTTCGAACTCCGTCTGGCCAGCCAGCCATTGCCCCTGGATGAAGTGGAGCCGGCCGGCGAAATCGTCAAGCGCATGGCGACCGGCGCCATCTCGTTTGGCGCCATTTCCTGGGAAGCACATACGACGCTGGCCGTCGCCATGAACCGTTTGGGCGCCAAGTCCAACACCGGCGAAGGCGGCGAGGACCCCAGCCGTTACCTCCCCCTTGAGAACGGTGATTCCAGCCGCTCCGCGATCAAACAGGTCGCCTCGGGCCGCTTCGGCGTCACCGCCGAGTATCTGGTCAACGCCGACGCCATTCAGATCAAAATGGCCCAGGGCGCCAAGCCCGGCGAGGGCGGTCAATTGCCCGGCCACAAGGTCGACGACTTCATCGCTCGGGTCCGCCATTCCACGCCCGGCGTCGGCCTGATCTCGCCGCCGCCCCACCACGACATCTACTCCATCGAAGACCTGGCGCAGCTCATCTTCGATCTGAAGAACGTCAACCCGAAAGCCGCGATCAGCGTCAAGCTGGTTTCCGAAATCGGCGTCGGCACGGTGGCGGCGGGCGTGGCCAAGGCCCACGCCGACCACGTCACCATTTCCGGCGAGGACGGCGGCACCGGCGCCAGCCCGCTCACCTCGATCCAGAACGCCGGCTCGCCCTGGGAGATCGGCCTGGCCGAAACTCACCAGACCCTGGTCCGCAACGGGTTGCGCGGACGGATCGCCGTGCAGGTGGACGGCGGGCTGCGCACCGGCCGCGACGTCGTGATCGGCGCCCTGCTCGGCGCCGACGAATTCGGCTTCGGCACCGCCGCCCTGATCGCCGCCGGCTGCCTGATGATGCGTAAATGCCACCTCAACACCTGCCCGGTCGGCGTCGCCACCCAGGACCCGGAGTTGCGCAAGCGCTTCCCCGGCCAGCCGGCCCACGTCATCAACCTCATCCTCTTCGTGATCGAAGAGGTGCGCGAGTGGATGGCGAAACTCGGCTTCCGCACCTTCGACGAAATGATCGGCCGCGCCGACCGGCTCGACATGCGCCGAGCCATTCACCACTGGAAAGCCCGCGGGCTGGACTTCAGCCGATTGCTGGCGGTGCCCTCTGCCCCGCCCGGCGCCGCCATCTATCACTGTGAGGAGCAAGAGCACGGTCTGGGCGGCGTCCTGGACCATCAGTTGATCGCTCAGGCCCAACCGGCGCTGGAGGCCCGGCGGCCGGTAAAAATCGACAACCAGATCCACAACACCGACCGCACCGTCGGCGCCATGCTGTCCGGTCAGATCGCTCGGCGCTACGGCCATACGGGACTGCCGGACGATACCATCCACATAACCCTCACCGGCACGGCGGGTCAAAGTTTCGGCGCCTTCCTGGCCCGGGGCGTGACTCTCGATCTCAGCGGCGAGGCTAACGACTACGTCGGCAAGGG
>DAIRDI010000227.1:0-5408 GCA_036796235.1 Candidatus Competibacteraceae bacterium
GGAACCGATAACCCGTCAAATCGGGAGTCGGCCACCCCGCCAGTTCGAACACCAGATCCGGCAGCCGTTGGAAGAGTCGGTAAAACACGCTGTCCGTTTTCAGATTGTGCCTCCTCGATGCGCAATTGCCACCACGATGACCGCTCAGTACGCCCACTCATGGACCGGCCGACCGCTCCGCTGCCGGTCGAGATACGTCAGAGTCAGGGTCGCCAGGTCGGGGCCGTGCTGGGCCAGAAAGCGGGTCTGCCAGTCGGCGCCGGTGCGTCCGCTGACGACCCGCGCGGCGATGATGTCCAGATACAGCGTCACGTCCGCTGCGTCCAATTCCAGCGCCTCCAGCCCGCGCCGGGCCAAAGGCAGCAGTTCCTCCAGCACCAACTGCCGCAGCGGCAAGCGTCGGCCGTTCGACCACACCACCTCGGCCCGCAAGCCATCCCGCGCCGCCGCGTAAAAATTGGCCCGGCTCAGGGCGAAATCCAGTGCTGGGCCGTGCGGCGGCGCAGTCCGCGCCAGTTCGTGGACCAGCCCGTAATACAGCGCCGCATTGGCGATGGTGTCGGGAATGCTTGGACCGGCCGGCATCACTCGATGCTCGATGCGCAGATGCGGCGCGCCATCGGCCTCGAAACCCAGCAGCGGGCGGTTCCAACGCCAGATCGTGCCGTTGTGCAGGCGCAGGTGCGGCAGATGATCCGTCGCTTCCTGGCTGAGTTCCACCGGCAGCAGCGGTGGGTAATGCGCCAGATTCTCCGCGAATAACTCCAGCAGCGATTCCCGCACGTAGTCGCCGCCGAAGGTCACTCGCCGGTGGCTCGGATCGTTGGCGCGGATGCCTCCGGCCAGGGCCACCCCCTGCTCGAACAGCGGAATGCGCGTCTCTTCCCACAACCGCTTGCCGAACAGCAGCGGCGAATTGGCCGCGATCGCCACCATCGGCGCCGACAGCATCAACGCGGCGTTGAAAAAAGCCGCCGCTCTGGCCGCTTCGACCTGTAAATGGGTTTGGAAAGACGTCGCCGCCGCTTCCAGCATCACATCCGCATGGCTCAGGCGCAGGGTCTCGACGCCCTGAATGGCCAGTTGCATCGGCCGGCCGCGCCGCCGTTGCAGGATCTGATCGTTGATGGCCCGGTACCGCTTCTGGTCCGACATGCGATCCAGGGTCAATTCCGACTCGCGCAAGGTCGGCAGAATCCCGATCAGCGCCACGGTCGCGCCCAAACCGGCGGCGACCCGCTGGCAGCGCCGCCAGAGTTCTTCGAGGTTGGCGTGCATCCGCCGCAGGGCATCGCCGCGCAGCGGCAACGGCGGCGTGTTCAGTTCGATGTTGAACACGCTCAGTTCCGGCACCACCAGCGGATCGTTCAACCGCTCCAGAAAGGGTTGGTTGAGTGGGGCTGGCTGGCCGTGCTGGTCCACCAGCCAAGCTTCGATCTCGAAACCGCCGACGCCATCGACCGCCGCGAATCGCGCTTCCCGAAACCAGTCGGCCAGCGTGGCGGTTTCCTGACGCAGCCGTAGTCGAAACCGACGGAAATCCCGCCGGGTAAACTGATACTGGGAAATTTCTTGACCCATAAGCGGCCTCTCCGGCGGGTTTGGTCCCGAAGACTATAGCCGGTTGCGTTCGTCGCGGAAGGCGAAACCGCGCAACGGCAGCGCCAGCTCCCGGACGAGCGCCAGCGCCTGGAAGCGGTCGCCCATCTCACCGGGCAGGGTCAGCAGCTTGACCTGGCGGACCTGCTCCAGATAGCGGGCCGAATTGGCGGGATTCGCATCTTCCCCGACTTCTTGATTCCCCCCTGGCGACGAGGCGTTGGCGGGAATTTCCCCGGCCAGCAGATCCATCAGTCCACAGCCGAACAGGAAGTAATGCTGGCGCGTGTAGCCAGCCACCGTCAGCCCGGCGGCCAGTCCGGCGTCGGCGACGGCGGTGAAATCCACGCTGGCGGTGATGTCCTGCAAGCCGGGCCAGCGCAGTGGATCGTCATGGGCGCGATGGCGGTAATGGCAGAGCAGGGTGCCGGCGACGCGCTGGGGATGGTAATACTCCCGGCGCGGATACCCGTAGTCCACGAACAGCAGCGCGCCCGCCGCCAGCGGTTCGGCGATGGCCCGCAGCCACTCTTCGAGGTGGGGCGTGTATTCGGACGTGTAACCCTCCGGCAGTGATCGGCCCAGATCCGCTTCGATGCGGGCGACCGCCGCCGTGACCTCGGGATCGGCGGCGCCTTCGATCCAGTCCAGACCGGTTTCGGTCCAGGTCACCGCCAACCGGCGCGGTCCCTGGGCGGTGACACGGAACCGCTCGACCGGCAGGGCGTCCAGCACCTCGTTGCCGAGAATGACGCCGCGCAACCCCGACTCCGGCAACGTCTCCAGCCAGACCACTCGTTCCGCTAACTCGGGCGCGCGTTCGATCAGAGTCTGACGTTGGCGTTCGCGCAATTCGCCGCTGAGTTCCAGAATCGCGTAGGAGTCCGGTAGTGCGCCCAGATCTTGCATCTCTAAAAGCAGATCGACGGCCATGACGCCGGTGCCGGCGCCGAGTTCCAGAATCGCGCCGCCGCCCAAGGCATCGAGAATCTCTCGGCACTGGCGGGCCAGGCACCGGGAAAACAGCGGCGACAGTTCCGGGGCCGTGATGAAATCCCCGCCGGGACCAAACTTGCGGGCGCCGGCGCGGTAATAGCCCAGGCCGGGCGCGTACAGCGCCAGGTCCATGAACCGGCGGAACGGAATCGCGCCGCCCGCCGCGGCGATTTCCGCGCGGATCCGACCGAGCAGCCGGGCGCCATGGGCGGCGGCGGCGTGGTCCGGCGCGGGCAAGTTCTCAAGCCAATCAGAGGAGGGAGTCATGAGTCGCGGGTCGATCAAGTTGGAAAAGGTTGCAAGGTAAAGAGTTCGCTTCGATCACAACGCCGCACTGGGCAGCCGTCGATATGTATCATCTTAACAAATGTTGTTTTCGCCGATACCCGCCAACGCCACAACGGGCTAGAATCGCCAAAATCCTAACCCGTTCCATTCTGCTCCTTCGCTTTTACCGTCGATGAAAATACTGATCCAATTATTGCTTCTGCCGATCTTGTTGGTCGCCGGCGCGCCGATTCAGGCCCAAACCGAAACGCAACCTCCGACTTCCGCTTATGTGAGCGACGCCCTGGAAGTACCGTTGCGCGCGGGCGCGTCCGACCGCTACAAGGTGATCGGCGCGGTGCGCGGCGGCACGGCGGTCGAGGTGCTGAAAGTGGATGGCGCCAAGGACTACACCCAGATCCGCGCGGCGGCCGGTGTGAAAGGCTGGCTGCCGAGCGATCGGCTCACCGAGACGCCCGGCAGCCAGGAACAACTGGCCAGCGCCCGCCAGGAACTGGAGCGGCTGAAGGCGCGGCACCACGATCTTCAGCAACACATGGACGCCGTCCTTAGCGGGCCTGAGGATGGCGAGGGCGCGAGCTATCCGCAACTGTACGAGGAAGCCCTGCGGCTGCGCCAGCAACTCGCGCAATATCGCCGGGTGGCATCCGATACGGTGGCGATCGACGAGCGCAACCGGATACTGCAAGAGCGCGTGGTGACCCTGGAGCGGCAATTGCAAGTCGTCGAGCAGGAAAATCAGGGGTTACGGAACGACAATAACCACCTCCGGTTGCTGATGGGTGCGGTGATGCTGGGGATATGTCTGATGCTCGCGGTGATGATGCCGCGCATCCGCGAGCAGCGCCGGGCGCAGTGGAGCCGACTTTAAGCGGCTATTCCACCGCCAGAACCACCGGCGTCAATCGCTCCCGAGCCTGATCGAAGGAGGCCCACAATTCGGCGAAGGTCGCCCCCAGCACAGGATGGCGGCGGTCGCCAGCCACCTCGGCCAGCGGTCGCAACACGAAAGCGTGACGGAGGATTTCGTCGCGGGGGATGCACAGGCCGTTCGCCCGCAGCACCAGATCGTCGTAGAGCAATAGATCGAGATCCAGCGCCCGGGACTCCTGCTTCGAACCATGGCTACCCGGCGGATAGGCCGCCTCGATGGCGCGCAGGCCGGCCGCCACTTCCTGCACCGTCAGGCGGGTCTCGAAGCCCGCCACCAGGTTCAGAAAATCGGCGCCCGCGAAACCGACCGCCGGGTTGGCGTAAATCGTGGATAGGTCGAGCGGGCCGAATCGCCCGCGCAGGTCCAGCAACCCCGACCGAATGTGGCGCTCCGGCTCGATGTTGCTGCCCATGCCGACGTACACTTGAGCCACGGGGTTCAGTTCCGAACGCCGCGTTCGATGCGGATGCCGACCGCGCTGGCCTCAGGCACCGCGCCGAATTTGCGCAGGGTCAGCCGCAACCAGGGCACGGCGAATTCCCGCAACAGCAGTTCGGCGATGCCTTCGCCCAAGGTTTCCACCAGTTGGCAGCGGCTGGCGGCGGCGAATTCGCTGACCCGGTGCGCCACGGCCCGGTAATTCAGAGTATCATCCAATCGGTCGGTCGCGGCCGCCGGGCGAAGGTCGGCGCCCAGTTCCAGATCGAGGAGCAGGGTTTGACGGCTCAGGCGCTCTTGGGGGTACACGCCGATGAGGGTCTCGATGCGCAGGTCGCGAATGAAAATGATGTCCATGACAAGGGTTCCAGACGGCGGTCTATCTTAACGTAAAACCTCTGGCTCGGCGCCGTCGCGGTCGCCGCCCCGTCGCGCGGATTCGCTCACCCCTTATTTTCGGGCGCGGATTGATAAAATGTTATGTTGATGCTGCTGCTGTTTGCGGTCCTCGGCTATCTGGCCGGCTCCATCGCCACCGCCATTCTGGTCTGCCGGATGTTGGGTTTGCCCGACCCGCGCGAGGAGGGTTCGTGCAATCCCGGCGCCACCAACGTCCTGCGCTTCGGTGGCAAGAAAGCGGCAGCCATCACCCTGGCTGGCGATTTGCTCAAGGGTTTGTTGCCGGTGCTGCTGGCGCGACTGGCGGGTTTAGACGACACGGGACTGGCCCTGACCGCCCTGGCCGCGTTCCTGGGTCATCTCTACCCGGTGTTTTTCGGCTTCGCGGGCGGCAAGGGCGTGGCCACCGCCTTCGGCGCCCTGCTCGGCCTCTCCTGGCCGGTGGCGCTGGCGGCGCTCGCCACCTGGTTGCTGATGGCCTGGATCGTCCGTGTTTCCTCGCTGTCGGCGTTGACCGCCGCGATGCTGACTCCGCTGTTCGCCTGGGGATTCGGGTTGTCGGGCGTGGGGTTGGCCGCCGTGCTGCTCATGGTGGGGTTGCTGGTTTGGCGACACCGCTCCAACATCCGCCTCCTGCTGGCGGGCGCCGAGGATCGGATCGGCAGCGACCGGCCTTAGCATTGGCAAGGTCTAGTCGCCATACTCGGACTGAGGAGCCAGAATCTAGTGTTCATCAATTGTTAAAAAATCCTTA
>DAIRDI010000228.1:0-5405 GCA_036796235.1 Candidatus Competibacteraceae bacterium
TTCGCCGCGCTGGCCACCACCGGTCGCGACATCGTGTTCGATATGGGCCGAGTCGAGGGCTACCGCAATTTCTGCAACAAGCTGTGGAACGCCGCCCGCTATGTGCTGATGAACGCGGAAGGTCAGGATACCGGTCTGTGCGGCGGCGAAATCGAACTCAGCCAGGCCGACCGCTGGATTCTGTCTCGCTTGCAGCAGACGATCATGGAGGCCAACGCGGCGGTGCGCGACTACCGCTTCGACCAGATGGCCCAGGCGCTCTACGAGTTCACCTGGGATGAGTTCTGCGACTGGTATCTGGAGCTGGCCAAGCCGGTGCTGACCGATCCTGCCAGCTCCGAAGCGGCCCAGCGCGGCGCGCGGCAAACGCTGGTCCAGGTGTTGGAAACCCTACTGCGACTGCTGCATCCGCTGATGCCGTTCATCACCGAGGAAATCTGGCAACGGGTCGCGCCGCTGGCGGGTGCGGCGGGCGAAACCATCATGCGTCAACCTTATCCGGAAGCCGATCCGGCATGGGTGGAGCCAGCCGTGGAAGCCGAGATTGAATGGCTGCAACAGTTCTTGCTCGGAGTGCGGCGCATCCGCGCCGAGATGAACATCGCCCCCGGCAAGCCATTGCCCGTGCTGTTGCAGCATGGAACTGCGGAGGACCAGACGCGGCTCGAACGACACCGGCGGGCGTTGACGATGCTGGGCCGGTTGGAATCCATCACCGAACTGGGCGAAAACGAACCAGCGCCGGAAGCCGCCGCCGCGCTGGTCGGCGGCCTGCAAATCCTGATTCCCTTGTCCGGCCTGATCGACCAGGCGGCGGAAAGCGCTCGCCTCGCCAAGGAAATCGCTAAATTGCACAAGGAAATGGAACGCGGAGTGGCTAAATTAGGCAACGCCGATTTCCTCGGACGCGCCCCGGCGGCGGTGGTCGATAAGGAACGCGCCCGCGTGGCGGAACTCCAACTGGCTTTGGCCCAACTGGAAGCGCAACTGGCGCGTATCCGACCGTTGTAAGTTCGACAACCAATAAAGACGAAGGAATACCAATGGACGCTCAAGAACCCGTATCCGCAACCAAGCACAAACTGGGCGCCAAAGTCACCCAGGTGGCCACGCTCTACAATCCGCGCACCTGGAAAGAGAAGGGACTGTGGTGGACCCTCGGACTGTTCACGGTGACCTACGTGATCGTGGTCGTGGTCCTGGGCATTATCTGGTCGCGTTCGCCCGGCGACTTTGACGTGCGCGAACACGCTTTGACGCTGGCCAAGGGCGACGAGACCAAGCTGGTCCCCGGCTATGCGACCACCGCCACCGCCATCCGCATCGCCGAGACCTTGCTCCACAAGCCCGGCGGCTATCTCAGCAACGACATGACCCCACCGGGGATCTACCTGGACAATATTCCCAACTGGGAATTTGGCGCGTTGACCCAACTGCGCGATCTGGCGCGCTCGATGCGCAACGAGTTCAGCCGTTCCCAGAGCCTGTCCGTCGAGGACAAGGATCTGCAAATCGCCGAACCCCAGTTTAATTACAATTCGGAATCCTGGATTCTGCCCTCCACCGAATCGGAATACCGCAACGGGGTTGATGCGCTGTACCGCTATCTGGAGCGGTTGGTTGACCAAAACCCCCAGGACGGTCAATTCTACGCCCGCTCCGATAACCTGAGTCGCTACCTGGAAGTGGTGGAAAAGCGCCTGGGCAGCTTGGCGCAGCGCTTGGCGGCCAGTCTCGGCCAGGCCCAGTTTGACACCGCCCTGGCGGGCGACCCCAGTGCCCAGCAGGCCAAGCCGACCTCTGATGAGACACGGTACCAAACCCCTTGGCTGGAGATCGATGACGTGTTCTTCGAAACGCGGGGTTACGCTTGGGCGTTACTGCATACGCTTCGGGCGTTGGAAATGGATTTTAATAAAGTACTCAAAGATAGAAATGCCGAGGTCTCGCTCAAGCAGATCATTCGCGAACTGGAAAGCACGCAGGACTTCATCTGGAGCCCGCTGATCCTCAACGGCACCGGCTTCGGGCCGATGGCCAACCATTCGCTGATCATGGCCTCCTACATCTCCCGCGCCAACGCCGGGGTCATCAACCTGCGCAATCTGCTTGTCGGAGGTTAAAGGTCGGGGTATTAAGGGCATGGCGGATTTCAACACCCATCTGATGGGAGCGGCGGCGGTCAGCGGGGTGGCCGCCACCGTACTGGTAATGACGGGTATGGTGCCCCAACAGGTAGTCATCGGCTATTTCGTGCTTGGCGTGATCGGCGGCTTGTTGCCGGATATCGATTCCCCGACCTCCATCCCGATCCGGATCGCTTTCACCGCGCTGGCGGTGGTGGGCGGGTTCCTGGTGGTCTTTACCTTTGGAACCCGTTACTCGCTGCTGGAGCTGGTGATCTTGTGGATGGCTTGCTTTTTGGTCGTTCGCTATGGGCTATTCAAGCTGTTCGACCACTTCACCGTCCACCGCGGCCTCATTCACTCCCTCCCGGCGGGAATCGGTTTCGGGCTGACCACCACCCTAATCGCCTTTCATGGTTTCGGCGCCTCCGCGACCCATGCCTGGATGTGCGGAACGTTCATCGCGCTGGGTTTTATCGTCCACCTGGTGTTGGACGAGTTGTACAGCGTCGACCTGTACGGAAAAAAGCTGCTAAAAAAATCGTTCGGCACCGCCCTCAACCTGGGTAGCCTGAGGCAACTCTTCGGCACAGCCGCTCTTTATTTGGCGGTTGCCGGGCTGTTTTTGCTTTGTCCCTCGCCCCGACCCTTCGCCGAACTGATGCTGGATCGCGATACCTACCGCGGCGTGGAGCAGCGCTTGATTCCACAGGGAACCTGGTTTCCGGGATTATTGCGAAGGATGACGCCATCCAGCTTGGTGGATCGGCCATTGAAGCAATAGAAAAAGCCTCTCTCCCGCGTGCGGGAGAGAGGGCAAAGCCTCCGAACCTCAGGCGAGCGCATCCAGGAGGCTGCCCAGGGTTTTTTGACTGGTTTCGATGACCTTGGCGCCGGCTTGGGCCTGGTACAGCGCTTGGCGCTGTTCGATCAAGGGTTCGACCAAGGAACGCGCTTGGGTAACCGGACGGGTCGTCTCCGCCTGTGCGCCCCCCGCCGGCGCCGCCGTCGGCGCTGGATCGGGTCGAGCCGCCTCGCTAGCGATCTCCTGAGCGCTGTTTGCCAAGCCTTTCATGCTGGCCTGTATGCTCGTGACGCCAGCATTCATCACATTACTGACCATATCGCACCTCCATCAGCCGTAATAAAGCAATAGGCAATAGTTAGTATAGATAAAAAAATATTATTTTTAAACAAAAAAACCTAAATTTGTAATTTTAACGAGAAATACGTTCATCTTTGTCTTAGAGGATCGCATCGTGCGCCTGCTGCATACCTCGGACTGGCACCTCGGCCAGACTTTCCATGAATTCGACCGCACCCACGAACATCAGTGTTTTCTCGACGGTCTGCTCGACACCCTCGAAGCCGAGCACATCGACGCCCTGCTGATCGCCGGGGATGTGTTCGACAATCCCAATCCATCCGCCGTCGCCCAGAAGCAGCTCTACCGCTTCCTCACCGCCGCCAAGCGCCGCGTTCCCGATCTCGACCTCGTCATCATCGCCGGCAATCACGACTCGCCGGGCCGGTTGGAAGCACCCGGGCCGCTGCTCGCCGCCTTCGACGCCACCGTGGTGGGCTACATCACCCGCGATACTCAGGGGAACATCGAACTCGACCGACTGGTGGTTCCGCTGAAAAACCGCGCCGGCGACATTGCCGCCTGGTGTCTGGCCATCCCCTTCCTGCGGCCGGGCGACGTGCCGCGCGTGGAAACGGATGGCGATCCCTACCTGGACGGCATCGCCCTGCTCTACCGACGGGCGCTGGATCTGGCCCTGCGCCGCCAGGAACCCGGTCAGGCCATCGTCGCGCTGGGCCATTGTCACATGACCGGCGGTCAGACCTCCGAGGAGTCCGAGCGGCGTATCGTCATCGGCGGCGTCGAGGCGCTCTCGGTGGAGATCTTCGATCCCGCCATCGCCTATGTCGCCCTGGGTCATCTGCATCGCGCCCAGAAGGTCGGCGGTCAGGAACGAGTGCGCTACTGCGGCAGTCCGCTGCCGATGTCGTTCACCGAAATTCATTACCCCCATCAAGTCGTGCGCGTCGATCTTGATGGCGGCGCGCTCCGGAACATCACCCCGATTCCCGTGCCGCGTCCCGTGGAACTTCTGCGCGTGCCGACCCAGCCCGCGCCGCTGGATGAGGCGCTGGCCGCGCTGGCCGCGCTCGATCTGCCTGACGCGCCGCTCCAAGCCCAGCCTTATCTGCAAACCCGAGTCAGGCTGAATGCCCCGGAACCGGGGTTGCGCGCCCGCGTCGAGGCCGCGCTGGACGGCAAACCGGCGCGGCTGGCCAAGATCGAAACCACGTATGGGGGCAAAACCACGGACGACGCGAGTCGTGATCCCCAATCGCTGGACGATCTGGCCCGGCTGCAACCGGACGACATCTTCACCAAACTGTACTGGCGAAAATACGGCGAGGCGCCCGCCGCCGACCTGCTAGCCGCCTTCCGGGAACTGCTGCTGGCCGATCACGAGGAACCCGCGCCATGAGAATTCTCGCCATTCGCGGCAAAAACCTGGCGTCGCTGGCCGGGGAATTCGCGATTCATTTTCACCAGGAACCGCTGGCTTCCACCGGCCTGTTCGCCATCTGCGGACCCACGGGCGCGGGCAAGAGCACCCTGCTCGATGCCCTGTGCCTGGCGCTTTACGACGAAACCCCACGTCTGAACCGCGCCACCGTCAAAGGCGTCAGCCTGCCGGATGTCGGCGAGGAAACCATCACCCCGCAGGACCCGCGCAATCTGCTGCGCCGGGGCGCGGGCGAAGGTTCGGCCGAGGTGGATTTCATCGGCAACGACGGGATTGCGTATCGCGCCCGCTGGAGCGTGCGCCGCGCGCGCGGCAAGGCCGGCGGCAAGCTGCAAAACACCGAGATGCTGCTGCAAACCCTCGATGGCGAGCAACGGATCGGCGGGGTGAAAAATGAAGTGCAGCAGGCGATTCGGGAGCGGCTGGGCTTGTCGTTCCCGCAGTTCACCCGCGCCGTGCTGCTGGCCCAGAACGAGTTCGCGGTGTTCCTGAAAGCCAACGATAACGAACGCGCGGAACTGTTGGAAACCCTGACCGGCCTGGATGCCTACACCGGCATTTCCATCCGCGCCTTCGAGCGCGCCAAGGCCGAACAACAGGCGCTGGACGCCCTGAAGAGCCAACTGGCCGGCCAGCAACCGCTCGCCGGCGAAGCGCGCGCCGAACTGGACCGGCAACTCGCCGACGCCAGGGAGGAGACGGCGACGCTGGACCAGCGCAAGACCAAACTGGA
>DAIRDI010000229.1:0-5404 GCA_036796235.1 Candidatus Competibacteraceae bacterium
TTCCTGGACCACGGCCAGATTCTCCCGCTGGGTTTCCTCGGTGTAGTGGAACAGCGCCCGCTTCAGCTTGCACAGCAGACTGTTATCCAGATGATAGCCGAGTTCGATCAGGGCCTGCTCGATGCCTTGGAGCGTCACCCGCCGTAGGTCATAGACCACCGACAGCGCGTGCGGCGTCAGACGATGCGCGCTTTGGATGCCCGCCACGCCCTTGATCCAGAGCGCCGCCGAATGAGCTTGATCGGGTTCGGGATGAAAGCGGCAGAATTGAATGATACGGCTCTTGTACAGCTCGTCGGTGTCGGCGTACATGACGCTCTCCTCCAAGGCTGCTCGGTTGCGGGAAATAAGGTTATACCAGATTTACAGGTAACCGTAGCGTCTCAAGGGCGCGCTTTCAACCCGGCCAGCGCCCACTGCTGGCCCGACTGAGGTCGGCGCCGTCCAAATGGTCGCGGACGTCCGTGAACCCGCGCGCCCGCAACAGCGCCGGCACGGCCGCGCCCTGGTCGTAGCCGTGCTCCAGCAGCAACCAGCCGTCCAGTCGTAGATGATCGGGCGCTTGCCGGATGATGGTGCGTAAGGCATCCAGTCCGTCCGCGCCCGCCGCCAGCGCCTCCGAGGGTTCATAGCGCAATTCGCCGCGCCGCCAGCCGGGATCGGTGGTAGCGACATAGGGCGGGTTGGAGACGACGAGAGCGAACCGTGCGCCAGCCAGCGATTCGCCCCAGTCGCCTTGCCGAAACTCCACGTTGGTTATCGTCAGACGCCGGGCGTTGCGCCGGGCGACGGCCAGAGCTGCCGAGCTGCGGTCGGTAGCGACGACGCGCGCTTGGGGCCGTTCCAGCGCCAGCGCCAGGGCGATCGCGCCGCTGCCGGTCCCGAGATCGGCGACCGCAACCGGACGCGCCAACGGCAACCGCGCCAGCGCCAGTTCCACCAGCAACTCCGTTTCCGGGCGGGGGATCAGGGTGTCCGGGGTGACTTCCAGGTCGAGCGACCAGAATTCCCGCCGTCCGAGCAGGTAGGCGACCGGTTCGCCGCGCAGCCGGCGTTCCAGCCAGTCGGCGAACCGGGCGGCTTGCTCCGGTTCCGGCGCCCGCTCCGGCCAGGCGTGAAGATAGGCGCGCGGACGGTCCAGCGCCGCCGCCAGCAACACCTCGGCTTCCAGACGCGGGACATCGCTGACCGCGGCCAAGGGTCGGGCGGCGTCGGCTAATAACTCGCAAAGAATCACCATGCGTATTCGGTACCGATCCGCGATCCTGTCCCTTGACGGAGGAGCGTCGGAGTGAGGGGAACTTACGCCGCCAGCGCCGCCAACAAGTCAGCCTGATATTCCTGATTCAGGGGATCGATCAAGGCGTCGAGATTCCCCTGCAGCACATCGCTCAGCTTGTAGAGGGTCAGGTTGATGCGGTGATCGGTGATCCGGCCCTGCGGGAAATTGTAGGTGCGGATTCGCTCCGAGCGGTCGCCGCTGCCGACCTGCAAGCGGCGGCTCTGAGCTTGGGCGCTGGTCTGCTTCTCCCGCGCGCGCGCCAGTAGTTTCGCCTGGAGCAGGGCCATCGCCCGCGCCCGGTTCTTGTGTTGCGAGCGTTCGTCCTGGCACTCCACCACGATACCGCTGGGCAGATGGGTGATGCGGATGGCCGAGTCGGTCTTGTTGACGTGTTGGCCGCCGGCCCCGGAAGCCCGGTAGGTGTCGATGCGCAGTTCGCTGGGGTTGATGTCGATGTGCTCGATATCCACCAATTCCGGCAACACCGCCACGGTGGCGGCGGACGTATGGATGCGGCCCTGCGCCTCGGTGACCGGCACCCGCTGCACCCGGTGAGCGCCGGATTCGAACTTCAGCCGGGAATAAACCCCTTGGCCGATGATCCGGGTGATCGCTTCCTTGTAGCCGCCATGCTCGCCGGGACTTTCGCTGAGCAGCTCCAGGGTCCAACCGCGCAATTCAGCATAACCGGCATACATGCGCAGCAGATCGCCGGCGAACAACGCCGCCTCATCGCCCCCGGTCCCGGCGCGGATTTCCAGAAAGACGTTGCCGGTATCGTGTGGGTCGCGCGGCAGCAGCAGCAATTGCAGCGTCCGTTCCTGATCGACGCGGCGGGTTTCGATCTCCAACAGCTCGTCCTGGGCCAGGGCGCGCAGCTCGAGATCGCGGTCCTGGGCCAGAGCGCGCGCCTGTTCCAGCGCATCCAGCGTGTGGCGATAGGCGTGAAACCCTCTCGCCACCGGCTCCAATTGCGCGTATTCCACCGACAGCGTCCGGAAGCGGTCGTTATCGCTGATAATTCCGGGATCGGCCAACAGCGCGCTGACCTCCTCGTGACGAGCCGCCAGTTGTTCCAGCTTGGCGAACATGGACGGATTCATGGGCCGATCTCCCCATCATCCAGACGGTACAGATTCTTAATCAGATTCATCATCTCGAGATCGCCTTGAGCGGCGGCCTGACGCAGGCCGGCGCAGGGGGAATGGAGAAGTTTGTTGGTCAGGGTGTGCGCCAGGAGGTTCAAAACCTCGGTGGGATCCTTGCCTTGGGCGAGTTGCCGGCGCGCCCGGGCCAAAACCTCGTCGCGAACCGCCTCACCCCGCTGGCGCAGGGCGCGGAAGCTGGCGGCGTTGTCCTGGGCGCGCAGCCAACCCATGAAATGCTCGACCTGACTATCGATGATCTCCTCGGCCTGTTGGGCGGCGGCCTGCCGCGAGCTTAGGTTCTCCTGAATAATCTCCTTCAAATCGTCCACCGTGTACAAATACACATCCTCCAAATCCGCCACCGCCGGATCGATATCGCGCGGCACCGCCAAATCCACCATGAACATCAGCCGGCGTCGGCCCTGTTTCAGGCAGCTTCGGACCAGCCCGGCCTCCAGGATCACTCCGGGGCTGGCGGTGGAGGCGATGACGATGTCGGCTTCGCCCAAATGCGCGGGGATGTCTTCCAGGGTGATCGCGTAACCGTCGAAGGGCGCGACCAGCGCGTGCGCCCGCTCCAGCGTGCGATTGGCCACGATTATCCGACCGATGCCATTCTCCCGCAGGTGGCGGGCGACCAGTTCGACCGTATCGCCGGCGCCGATCAACAACGCGGCGCGCGTGGGCAGATCGGCGAAGATCTGTTTGGCCAGCCCGACCGCCGCGAACGCCACCGAAACCGGGCTGGCGCCGATCCGGGTGTCGGTTCGTACCTGCTTGGCCACCGCGAACGTGTGTTGGAACAGTCGCTCCAGCCGGGTCCCCAGGGTGCCGGCGCTGTTGGCGGCCTGATAGGCGGCCTTGACCTGGCCGAGGATCTGCGGCTCGCCCAGCACCATGGAGTCCAGTCCGGACGCCACGCGCAGAATGTGACGCACCGCTCGTCCGTCGGTATGTTGGTACAGGTAGGGTTGCAGGTCGGCGGTCCGCAACAAATGGTAATCCCCCAACCATTCCATCACCGGGCGACCATCGGCTTCCTTCAAGCCGCAGTACAGCTCGGTGCGATTGCAGGTGGACAGAATCGCCGCTTCCCGGACCCCACCCCGCTCGTGCAAATCGCGCAGGGCCGAGGATAGTCGTTCGGGGGTGAATGCGACCCGTTCGCGAACGCCGACGGGGGCAGTTCGGTGGTTGAGGCCAAGGGTCAGCAGAGACATGGGGCGCCGTTGAATAAGCTTCAAAATGATTGGGATTTTGCGGGATAAAATAGGCGCATGACAAGGTCATACCCCTACTGGATAATGTTACGGACGGGTTTTTCCTTCAAGCTCGCGCCATTTGCGCAAGGTGGAGGGAAACGACCTCATGGTATCGCCTTAACCCTGTCCCGGATGGGTTTCCCGCCGCCGGACCAAGGATTCATGCTGGTGATGAACAAATTTTCCAAGGCGTTGGGTATTAGCAGCCTGCTCGTGTTTTTGGGCGGTTGCGCCACCGTGGTGGACGCGCAGGCGCCGGTCGAATCGGAATATGCGATCCGACCGGTCGTGCAACCCGGTCCCCACGCCGAGTTGATGTATCACGTTCTGGCGGCGGAGGTGGCGGGCAAGCGCGATCAACTCGATGTGGCGCTGGACCATTACCAGCGCGCGGCCAGCGCCAGCGCTGATCCGCGGGTGGCCGAGCGCGCGACGATGTTGGCGCTGCTGGTTAAGGACGATGCCGCCGCGCTGGCGCTGGCGCGTCGCTGGCAGGCGCTTGCTCCCACCGACGATCCGGCCCGGCAGGCGTTGGCGTTGGCCTTGCTGCGCAACCAACAGGTGGATGAGGCGGCCGAATACCTCGAAGCGGTTCGGTTGGCTGCCCGCGCCCAGGATCAGCACCGGGGATTCGCCACCATCGCCTCGTTGCTGGGTCAGGCGGGAGACCAGCAGGCGGCGCTGCGGGTGATGCAACAGTTTCGGGACCGCTATCCGCGTTCGGAGTTCGCCCAGTACTACCACGGAATGCTGGCCGCCGCCGCCGAGGAATCGGACCTTGCATTGGCCAGTCTGGACCGCGCGCTGGCCCTGGACCCCAAAATGGCCGCCGCCCATCTCCTGCGCGCTCGCATCCTGTTGGATCAGGGGGATCGCGACCAGGCGTTGGCGGGTCTGCGCCGGGCGGTCGCCGCCATGCCGCGCGACCGTAACTTGCGGATGAGCTATGCCCGGTTGCTGATCGATGCCGGCCAGATGGACCAGGCGCGTCGCGAGTTCGCCATCCTGCTCAATCAGGATCCCAAGGACAACGATTCGCTGTACGCGCTGGGCGTCCTGGCGGCGGAGACCCGGCAGTTCGACCTGGCCGAGGGCTATTTTCTGGACCTGATCAAGCGCAACGTCCGGTTGGCCGACGTCTATTTCGAGCTGGGACGCATTGAGGAGCAGCGCGGCGATTACGTCAAGGCCCGCGAATGGTACGAACGAGTCTCGGACGAGGAGCGCTACCTGAGTGCGCGGATGCGGTTGGGTGTGGTGCTGGCCAAGGCGGGCGACCCCACCAGCACGGTCAACCAGCATTTCGACGAACTGCGCCGCGCGCATCCGCAGCACGGGATCTCCCTCTATCTGGCCGAGGCTGAGGCGCTGCGCGAAGCCGAGCGTTATCCGGAAGCTTTCGCCACTCTGGAACGGGCCCTGAAGATGCATCCCGAAGACCAGGATCTGCGCTATGCCCGGGCCTTGGCCGCCGAAAAAATCGACCGACTGGATATTCTGGAACGCGATCTGCGGGCCATCCTCGCCGACGACCCCCAGAACGCCCATGCGTTGAACGCCTTGGGCTACACCCTGGCCGACCGCACCGACCGCCACCAGGAGGCGCTCGGCTACATCGAGCAGGCGTTGGCGTTGCTGCCCGACGACGGCGCCGTGCTCGACAGCATGGGCTGGGTCCAGTACCGCTTGGGCAATCACGCCAAGGCGCTGGA
>DAIRDI010000230.1:0-5387 GCA_036796235.1 Candidatus Competibacteraceae bacterium
AACAACGGATGCGCCAGTATTTCGACCCAACCGTCAGCGATGAGGAAATCCGCCGCATCGCGCCGAGTTTGGTGCAAGACACAGCACGTTTTGATTACAAACAAACGCGCGTCATACTCCAAAAGCGCGGATTTCGACCCGAAAATATCGTGCGCCATGCCTACCGACCTCTTGATGTCCGTTGGCTTTATTGGGAATCGGAAACCAAACTGCTTGATGAAAAACGCAGCGAGTATTTCCCGCAAATCATTCCAAAAAACATTTGGATCGCTGCCGCTCAGAAACAACGGCGTGATTTTGATCCACCCATCACGACCCAATGGCTCGGGTCGCTTCACCTGATCGAAAGCGGCGCTAATCTTTTTCCACTTTACATCAAGCCCTTTCATCATCGCAGCGAATACCATCCCAACCTTACCCAAGCCGCCGCCGACTATCTCGCCCGCCTCGACGCCGATGCACCGGCCTTGCTCCACCATCTCATCGCCATTCTGCACGCCCCTGCTTACCGCACCGACAACGCTGGCGCGTTGAAACAGGACTGGCCACGCATTCCGTTGCCCGCAACGCGGGAACACTTGCTCGCCTCCGCCGAACTGGGCCGGCAAGTCGCCGCACTGCTCGACACCGAAACTCCGCTATCCGGCGTCACCCAGGGCAAACCGCGCCCGGAACTGGCGACCCTCGCCCTGCTGACCGTGGTGGACGCCGCGCCGCTCGCCCCGGAACATCTCAAGCTCACCGCCGGTTGGGGTCACGCCGGCCAGGGCGGCGTCACCATGCCCGGCAAGGGCAAAACGGTCAGCCGCCCGTTCGCGGCGACGGAACAACCGGGCTTGGGCGAAGAGACGCTGGACGTGTCTCTCAACGCCCTGTGCTATTGGAGAAACGTCCCGCGCCCGGTCTGGGAACTCACCCTCGGCGGCTACCAGGTTCTGAAAAAATGGCTGTCGTACCGGGAATTCGCTCTGCTCGGCCGACCGCTGACCGTCGACGAAGCCCTGGAATTCACCGGGATGGCCCGCCGGCTGGCGGCGCTGATCGGGCTGCGCCCGGCGCTGGATGGGAATTATCGGGCGTGCGTCGATGAAGGTACTCGCTGGCCCATCACATAATGGGCGATGCGCCCACCTAACCGGAACCCTTGATGATGCCGATCCCCTGGCGTCGAAAAAAACCTGAACAGCTCGCCTCGCCGCCCGCCGAACCGCTCAGCCCGCTGGCGCTGCACTGGCTGTTGGTCATGCTGGTGCTGGCGGTCGCGCCCCACGCCCGCGAGCTGCCGGCGTGGTTGGTCGGCCTGTTCGCCCTGCTCGCCGGCTGGCGCTGGCTGCTCGCCCTGCGCGACAAGCCGCTGCCGCCCCGCTGGTTGCTGTTGATTCTGGTGCTGCTGGCCGGCGCCGCCGTGCTGATCGACTACCGGACCCTGCTGGGCCGCGAGGCCGGGGTCGCGCTGCTGACCGCGATGGCCGGCTGCAAGCTGCTGGAATCCCGGGCCTTGCGCGACGGCGTGGTGCTGGTCTTCCTGGGCTACCTGCTGGTGATGAGCCATCTGCTCTACAGCCAGGAAATCCTGATGGTCGCCTATCTGCTGGCGGTCATTGTGGTCCTGCTGGCGGCTCAGATGATGATCCATCGCCAACACGCCGGGCTGACGGCGCTCGCCCCGCTCCGGTTGTCGGGCCGGATGTTGTTGATGGCGATTCCGGTGATGCTGATCCTGTTCGTGCTGTTCCCACGCATCCCCGGTCCGCTGTGGGGCCTGCCGAAGGACGCCCACCAGGGCCGCACCGGGCTGTCCGACGAAATGATGCCCGGCACCATCAGCGAACTCAGCCAATCCGACGCCGTGGCGTTCCGGGTCCGTTTTACCGGGGCCATTCCCCCCTCGAACCAGCGTTACTGGCGCGGGCCGGTGCTGTGGAATTTCGACGGTCGCCGCTGGACCCGCATTGATGAGCTGCCCTCCAAAACGCCAGTCCCCTTCACGCCGGAAGGCCCGGCGGTGGATTACTCGGTCATTCTGGAACCCAGCAATCGGCTCTGGCTGTTCGCGCTGGATTTGCCGGCGACCCTGCCGCCGCGCGCCAGCATGACCGCATCGTTCCAATTGCTGCGCGATCAGCCGGTCAACGAAGCGTATCGCTACGAGATGCGGTCGTATTTGACTTACCAGACCGGCGAATTGACCGCCGCGGAACGCTTCCGCGCCCTGCGCATTCCACCACGCGGCAACGCCCGCGCCCGCGCCCTGGTCGAGGAGTGGCGGCAGCGCGACGCCCGGCCCGAGGCGCTGGTCGAGGCCGCGCTGACCCTGTTTCGAGAGCAACCGTTCTACTACACCCTGACACCGCCATTGCTCCGCGCCGAGATCGTGGATGATTTTCTGTTCCGCACCCGGGAGGGCTTCTGCGAGCACTACACCAACGCCTTCGTGTTTCTAATGCGAGCTGGGGGCGTGCCGGCGCGGGTCATCACCGGCTATCAGGGGGGCGAGCTAAACCGGCTGGGAGGATATCTGATCGTGCGCCAGGCCGACGCCCACGCCTGGGCCGAGGTCTGGCTGGCGGGGCGCGGTTGGGTTCGGGTGGACCCCACCGGCGCGGTCGCTCCGAACCGGGTGGAAGAAGGGCTGTACGCCGCCGTGCTCGATCAGGGCGAGCTGCCATTCCTGATGCGTCGGGGCGGCGACGGGCAATGGCTGCGACAACTGGCGCTCACCTGGGATTCGCTCAATAGCGTGTGGAACGAATGGGTGTTGGCCTACGGTCCCGACCGGCAGAAGGAATGGCTGTCCGGGCTGGGTTTTGGTCCGGTGGACTGGCGGGAGATGACGGTGGCGATGGTCGGCGCGCTGGCCGGCCTCGGGCTGGTGTTCGCAGTGCTACGCTGGCGCGGCCGGCTGGCCCGCGATCCCGTAGTTCGCGCCTGGCAGCGATTCTGCGCCCGGTTGGCAAGGCGCGGGCTGGCGCGCGGCGCGGACGAGGGGCCGCTGGATTTCACCGAGCGGGTGGCAGCGCAACGCCCGGAACTGGCGACGCCGGCGCGGGAAATCGCGCGTCTGTACGCGGCGCTGCGCTACGGCCCGACCGCTCCTCCGGCGGCGGTGCGCCGCCTGCAACGGCTGGTAGGGCGGTTTCGGGCCTGAAGGTCACGCCAACTCCACCGCGAACCCCACCACGTTGCGCTTCTTTCAGGAGAACTCCACGCCGATTAGATGGATCATCCGTTCCAACGTAGCCCTAAAAAAGACAGAATGAAAGCGATGATTAGACTGCGCCGACGATGTAGATGATACTGTTCATGAGATATTAGATTGATATCCGCACGTTGGAACTCATTAAGCTTGCTTTTTTAATGCTGTCATAATCCAGTCGATAATAATTGACAATGGGATTACCCCGAGGAGATTTTGATGATCGTTACCTTTCGAAGCAAAGCCCACGCCGATATTATCATGTTCGGCGATATCGCCATCAGCCTGCTCAAACTGATGGGACACAGCGGAACCGTGCCGAGCGCGCTCCTAGCTGAAGATGTTCCAGCGGCGCTCGAGCGCTTAAAAACGGCCATTGCGGCCCAAAAAGCAACGGTCGAGGACGAATCGGACAGCGTTCAAGACGACGAAAATGATGACGACAAAGATTCGGACGAGCGCACGGTCAATTTAGCGCATCGCGCCTTACCGTTGATCGAGTTGCTGGAAGCCTCCGCAACCGCGAAATGCAACGTGATGTGGGACAAATAGCGACGGTGACGAAGCCGTACTCCTTCAGTTCATGCCGTATCGTTTGGAAAGTGGAATGACTCCCAACAAAAAACCCCGTCATTCAACGGGGTCTTGATGATCCTGACCGAACGAAAACGATCAGCGAATCGGTTCTACCATGCTGGCAGACTGCCCCTTCGGGCTTTTTTGCGATTCAAATTGGACGCTTTGCCCTTCGCTCAGACTTTTGAAACCGGAGCCTTGTATCGAAGAATGATGCACAAAAACATCTTCACCGCCATCCTGCGGGGCAATGAAACCGAATCCTTTTGCATCGTTAAACCATTTTACCGTACCGGTACGCATAACCATTCAGCTACTCAAAAAAATGGAACTACCGAGTGAAACTTGCACGTCTCTCACCGTTCGTTCCTTGGATAAAAAATAAGGACACACGGCAACTTTCGCTTTATTCCACATGTGCGTGAGGATATTTTCTCCCGCCACCGGGTAAGAGTCCGCTTGATCCGAAAGGTTCCGTACTGTTTTTTTGGCTCGCGCGACGCGATCCATCTTCAAAGCGGACCGTGATTATATGGCCCTGGCTCAACATCTCGTTGCGGGCGTATCGATGCAAATCGAGGAGAACGAGCATTTCCAGATTTTATATTTTTCAAAAAGTTAACGGTAGTCTTGGCGGATATGCTCAAATCTATTATGTGTGCTACCGTACAGACCGCATCCGGTTTTATGGTTATTTTGCTTGTAGTGAACGCTGGATACCGAATCCGGCGGTCCGGGCCACCATCAACAGACTTTAAAAGGAGAGCATCATGAATAAAGATCAAGTCAAAGGCCGCATCAAGGAAGCAAAAGGTAAGGCGAAGGAAATCGCTGGCAAGGTTGTTGGTAATAAGGACTTGGAAAGAAAGGGAAAGATTGAAAACGCCGAGGGCAAAGTCCAAGCCGGCTACGGTGATCTGAAGGAAGACATCAAGGATGCCGTCTAGCGAATCTTCGCTGAGTCCGGCCTGAGTCCTGACGGACAGACCCGGACATCCGGTCTGTCCGTCCCACGGTGATGGGCGCCAGCACGCCATTGCTTATTACGACAGGACTCGCAGACTCGCTTGGATGCCACGAAACCAAACATCGCGGCCCTGTAACTGATTTGCTGAATCCCTGTAACCACGCCAACCCCTTGGCGTGGGAGAGGCTCTAGTGATGGCGAGGGCTTTTTGGTTGTTGACCTCTGGGGCATTTTATCGTAGCGCCACCGAGACGGGTGGCCCGTTCCAAACAGTAAAGGCAGTCCCATGAGTCAACTACCGCAATCTTCCAGCGCCACCGCGATGGAATGGCCGCGACCGCTCCATCGCGATCCGACGACCTTACGCCCGGAACAGGTCTGCCCGCACTGCAAGCGCAAGACGGTGGAGCACCGCTTCGTAACTGACGGTCATCCCATCATCGCCCATCACTGCCCGGAGCACCGCGAGGTGGTCCCCATGCGCAGCGTCATCGTTCGCGAGCACTGCGCTGAAGTCGTATCATGAACGCCCATCCAGAGCCGATGCGGTTGGCTCTGACGTCCAGGGGTTTCCACATTAACCGGAAGGAATACTGATGCTGATCCGGGTTGGGTACGACATTATCTTCGAGCATCCGGCGCCGACGC
>DAIRDI010000231.1:0-5368 GCA_036796235.1 Candidatus Competibacteraceae bacterium
CTACGGAGCCTAAGCCCGCCACCCCCGAAGGGTTCGCCCTGCGGTAGAACCTGGAGGGCTGCCTCAGCTACCGCGGCGGCGCCCACCACATGGACAGCGGCACGGCGAACAGATCGGCCGCGAACGGCGTCACCTCGCGTCCGCCATACAAAACGACGCCGCGCTGAAAAGCCGCTGGCTCCGTCTCTTTCAGATGACGCAACCCTTTAAAATCGCCCTGGGTCACACTCGCGCTCGCCTTGACCTCCAGACCCGTGATTCGGCCCTGCCGGTTTTCCAGCACGAAATCCACCTCGATATCGGTCTGCGTGCGGTAATGCCACAGCGTGAGCCGACGCGCCGAAAACGCCAAATGCTTGAGGAGTTCGCCAAGGACAAACGTCTCAACCCAGGCGCCCGGCAGGCCGGGCAAGGTCGCCATTCGTTCGGACGACCACTCCATGAAATGCGCCAACAGGCCGCAATCCACCAGAAAGACCTTGGGAGCCTTGACCAGCCGTTTGCCGGGGCTTTCCCAAGCCGGCAGCCGGACCACCAGAAACAACAGTTCCAGCAGGCTGAAGTACCGCTTGAGCGTCGTTTGCGCCAACTGGCTCGAACGCGAAAGTTCCGCGAAATTCAACAACTGGGCGCTGCGCGTCGCCAGCAGTTGCAGGAGATGAGGCAGCTCGGTCAATTGCTCGATCCGCGCCAGATCGCGGACGTCGCGCTGCAGGATGGATTGCACGTAACTCTCGAACCAGGCTCCTCGCCGCCGCGGGACCGTGCGGCTCAGGGCTTCCGGGAATCCTCCACCCAGCAAAAAGTGCGTCAGCTCATCCCGTTCGCAGGGTGGAATGGACAGGGCGTCGAACGGACCATCAAACAGCCACTCCGCCCGGTTGAAACGCGGCATATCCGCAATCTCGGCGCGGGAGAGCGGCCACAGCGGCAAGATTTCCATGCGCCCCGCCAGTGAGTCGGCCACATTCGGCAACAGCATGACGCTGGCCGAGCCGGTCAGCAAAAAGCGCCCCGGCCGACGGTCGCGATCGACCGCCGCCTTGATTTCCAGAAACAGCTCCGGCGCCCGCTGAACTTCGTCCAGAACGACCGATTCATCCAAACCCGCCACGAAGCCCGCCGGGTCGCCCTGGGCGGCGGCCAGCACCACTCGATCATCCAGCGTTAGATAGCGCAGGCCATGGGTTTTGGACAGCGCTTGCGCCAGGGTACTTTTGCCGGTCTGACGCGCGCCGTTGAGCAACACCACGGGCGTATCCGCCAACGCCTCGACGAGCAAGGGTAAAACATGTCTTTCATACATGCGGCTACTTTAATGGCTGAAAATCAGCCACGCAATGGCTGATTTTCAGCCGGAAATCTCGGTGGGTTTTCAGCCATCAGGGTTGCCCGGCGACTCGGGGAAAAAATGCCAGGGGCGCATCCATGGAACAACTGGCCTTCGCGGCTAATCCAAGGCAAGCTGATCGGGTAACAAGCCGGGGCCGCCTCGACGCTCCGGTCGCCGGCACAGACACGTAAGGCGCGGGACCAACGACCATCGGGAATGAGAAGAACGCCGTGAAGACAGGACCAGGTTCGGGTGGGCGTATCGGCCTCTGGGTGGGCTTTGGGTTGGTGTCGGTTTTGCTCGTGCTGCTCATGATCCAGATCGACCGCCAGTGGCAGCGCCTGAGCGACATAACCCGCATCATGCAGGAGCAGGCCGAGGACATCCGTCGCACCCGCGGGCTGGTGCGCGATCTGGAACAAACCGTGCGCGGCGGCCAGTTAATTATCGGCGAACGCACCGCTGATGCGCGGCCCGCCGCGTCCGCCGCGTCCGCCGCGCCCGACGCCTTCGACCGCGCCCGCCGCGCCGCGGCGCAACCCGACCATGCCACCGGCGATTGGTTGATGCTGGCCTTCGCCACCGGCCTGCGCACGATTACCCCGCTGGTGTCCAGCGACGCCTACGCGAGCGAGGTCCAGAGCTACGTCATCGAATCGCTGCTGACCCGAGACCCGGACACCCTGGAATGGCGCGGCCTACTCGCCGAGGACTGGTCCGTATCCGAGGACGGCAAGACGATCACCTTCCGCCTGCGGCGCGACGTGAGTTTCTCCGACGGCGCACCGCTGACCGCTCGCGACGTGGCCTTCACCTTCGAATTCATCATGAACGAGGTCATCGCCGCGCCGCGCGAGCGCGCCTACCTGTCGCGCATCGAGCGGGTGACCGCGCTTGACGACCACACCGTGGAGTTCTTTTTCGCCGAGCCCTACTTCAACAGCCTGCAACTCGCTGGCGCGTTGGGCATATTGCCGGCGCATTTTTACGGACGCTATCTGGAAAACCCCCGCGTCTTTAACGAAAGTCGCGGGTTGCTGCTCGGCTCCGGACCCTACCGGCTCAGCGACCCGGAGAACTGGACGCCCGACCAGGGCCGGGTCGAACTCGAGCGCAATCCGCGTTACTGGGGGCCGGTCGATCCGCCTTTCGACCGCATCGTGTGGCGGGTCATCGAAAACGACAGCGCGCGCCTGACCACCTTCCGCAACCAGGACATCGACGTCTACGATGCCCGCCCGCGCGAGTACCAGCGCCTGGTCGACGACGCCGCGCTGCGCGAGCGGACCCACCACTTTGAGTACATGAGTCCGACGGCGGGCTACAGCTACATCGCCTGGAATCAGGAGCGCGCCGGCCAGCCGACCCGCTTCGCCGATCCGCGGGTGCGCCGGGCGCTGAGCTACATCACCGATGTCGAGCAGGTCATCGACGAGGTGTTGCTGGGCTACGCCGAGCGGGCGGTGAGTCCGTTCAGTCCCCGTTCGCCGCAGCACGACCCGGCCCATGCGCCGATCCCGTTCGACCTCGAACGCGCGCGGGCGCTGCTCGCGGAGGCCGGCTACGAAGATCGCAACGGCGATGGCGTCCTGCAAGGGCCGGACGGGCGCAACTTCGAGTTTGAGTTGACCTTCTTCCAGGACAACGAGGACACCCGGCGCATGGTGCTGTTCCTGCGCGATCTCTACGCCCGCGCCGGCATCGTCATGCGGCCCCGGCCCACGGAGTGGTCGGTGATGGTGGAGAACCTGAACCAGAAGGATTTCGACGCGATCACGCTGGGTTGGACCTCAGGGATCGAGATCGACATCTTCCAGATGTTCCATTCCACGCAGACGGTCGAGGGTGGCGACAATTTCATGAGCCACCGCAACCCGGAACTCGACCGACTCATCGACGCCGCGCGCGCCGAGGTGAACGAGGAGGCGCGCATGAAGCTGTGGCGGCAGGCCGAGCGAGTGCTGGCCGAGGATCAACCCTATACCTTCCTGTTCCGGCGCCACTCCCTGGTCTTCGTCGACAGCCGGATCAGCAACCTCGACAACACCGCGCTCGGGCTCAATTTGATGATGGTGCCGGTCGAGATCTACGTCCCGTCCGCGCTCCAGCGCCGGCGCTGACCGACCGCGCCGCGTAACTGGCTGTCGCTCGCGGTAGGACGCTACACCTTCGGACGAAGCGCGACGTGAGTTTCTTGAAAATCCGCTATTGGTTTTATGATTTTCAAGGAGTATCATATTTCGATGATCGACCGCCCTCAACCCACCGCCCGCGTCCTCGACCTGTTCCGCAATCATCCTTGCGTGGCCATTCTCGGACCGCGCCAGTGCGGCAAGACCACGCTGGCGCGCATGATCTGCGCCGATGAAACCGTCTTCCACTTCTTTGACCTGGAATCTCCCCTCGATGCCCGCAAGCTGGAGGCGCCGCTGCGCGCGCTCGGCGCCCTCGAAGGGCTGATCGTCATCGACGAAATCCAGCGCAAGCCGGAGTTGTTCGAAATCCTGCGGGTGCTAGTGGATCGACCGGACGCCAACTCGCGGTTTCTCATCCTGGGTAGCGCCTCGCCGACCCTGGTCAAGGGTGTTGCCGAATCGCTGGCGGGGCGAATCGGTTTCGTGGATCTCGGCGGCTTCACGCTGCGCGAGATCGGTCTCGATAGCCAGGACCAGCTCTGGAGCCGGGGCGGTTTTCCCCGGTCGTTTCTAGCGCCGGACGACGCGGCCTCGTTCCAGTGGCGCCAGGGTTTTATCCGAACCTTTCTCGAACGGGATATCCCGCAGTTGGGCATCAATATCCCCGCCGAGACCCTGCGCCGGTTCTGGACCATGATCGCCCATTACCACGGGCAGGTCTGGAACGCCGCCGAGTTCGCCCGCTCCCTCGGTTCGAGTGAGGCGACCGCACGCCGCTATCTCGATCTCCTCGCGGGCGCCTATGTGGTGCGCGTTCTGCCGCCCTGGTTTGAGAACCTGTCCAAACGGCAGGTCAAAGCGCCTAAAATCTACATCCGCGACCCTGGCGTGCTGCATGCGCTACTGGGGTTGGAGACGCTGGACGACTTGCTCGCCCATCCAAAGTTGGGCGCTTCCTGGGAAGGGTTTGCCCTGGAACAGATGCTGGCCGCTTTCAACCCGAACTCCGCCTACTTCTGGGCCACCCATGGCGGTGCTGAGCTGGATCTGCTGCTGATGGTGCGCGGCAAGAGTTATGGTTTCGAGTGCAAATTCGCGGACGCGCCCGGCCCGACTCGCTCGATGCGCGTTGCCCTCCACGACCTCGGTCTCGAACATTTGTGGGTGGTGTATCCGGGAACCGAAGCTTACGCCCTCGACGAGCGGCTGTCCGTCCTGCCGTTGCGCGACCTCGTCCGGTTGCCGGAGCGCCTGGCCTGATTCCGAATCTCACGAATTCAATGGATCAGTCCCAATCTCATGAATTGACCCCGGAGGATTGGGAAGTCTTGCTGGATCAATGTGCGTCCACAGCCTACACGGCCAAAGTCGCGTGGCCAGTGATTTGCATCGATGCGTTGCGACTGGCAAACGGCCCGCCTATATTGATCGGGTACCTCTCACTATAGACTCCGTCATGTCTTTGCAGATCACCAATCCGGTCGTCGTCGACAAGGTGGGGCGAATCGCGCGGGCCACCGGTTCAAGCAAGACCGCGGCCGTCGAACAGGCCGTCGCAAAGCTGCTGGAATGGGACGAACGCGGTTTGCCGCGATGATCGTCGCCGACACCGCCGCGCTGGTTGCGATCCCGACTGATTCATGCTGATCTACCTCCTGCGCCGCATTGCGTTGATGGCGCCGACGCTGCTCGGCATCACCATCGTCGTGTTCGCCGTCATGGCCGCCGCGCCCGGCGGCATCAGCGCGCAGTCGCTGGTCGAGGGGGTCCACCTCGAACCCGAGACCCGGCGGGCGCTGGAGGACTACTACAACCGCCTGTACGGTCTCGACCAGCCCGCGCCCGTGCAATACCTGCGCTGGCTGAACAATATTTCGCCGGTCGGGTTCACGCGCGAGGC
>DAIRDI010000232.1:0-5338 GCA_036796235.1 Candidatus Competibacteraceae bacterium
ACGCGCGCAACGGCCACCGCGTCATCACCAACATCGTGCTGATGGGCATGGGCGAGCCGCTGCTGAACTTCGCCAACGTGGTCAAGGCTACCGATCTGATGCAGGACGACCTCGGCTTCGGCATTTCCAAGCGCCGCGTCACTCTCAGCACCGCCGGCGTGGTCCCGGCCCTGCGCCGGCTGCGGGAGGTCTCCGAGATTAGCCTGGCCGTGTCGTTGCACGCGCCCGACGACGCCCTGCGCAACGAACTGGTGCCGCTCAATCGCACCTACCCGATCACCGAACTCCTGGCGGCCTGCCGGCATTACATCGCCGACAAGCCGCACCGCCGCGTCACCTGGGAATACGTGCTGCTGGAGGGCGTCAACGATTCCGAGGAACAGGCCCGCGACCTGGCGGCGCTGATCAAAAATATTCCATCCAAAGTCAATCTGATCCCGTTCAACCCGTTTCCCGACGCGCGCTACCGCCGATCCGGACCGGCCGCCATCGCCCGCTTTCAGGCGGTGCTGATGGCCCACGGTCTGACCGTCGTGACCCGCAAGACCCGCGGCGACGATATTGCCGCCGCCTGCGGCCAACTGGCCGGACAGGTCCGCGCGCGCGGCCGGCGGCCGATGCGGCTGGCCGGGATCGCCGGCTAGTGGAAGAATCCACCATGCGGCCCTCGTTCATCCCTGTTCTCCTGGCCCTGACGCTGCTGCTGGGCGCTTGCGCCAGCACGCAGGAGCGGGAATTCAAGCGCAACGTCGCCGAAGCCAACTTCAAACTGGGCATCGGCTACATGCAGTCGGGCCAGTTTGAAATCGCGGCGGAGAAACTGCTCAAAGCCCTACAGTTCGATGACAATTACCCAGAGGCCCACAACGCCATCGCCGTCCTCTACGAGGATATCCGCGAATACAGCCCCGCCGAGCACCATTACCGGCAGGCGATCGCTCTCAAGCCTGACTACACGCTGGCCAGGCTGAACTATGCCCGCTTTCTATGCACGCGCCAACCGGCCCGCGCCGCCGAGGGTGAAAGCGAGTACCAAAAAATCGTCGCCGATCCGGCCAACGCCGGCGCCACCGCCGCCGATGCC
The DNA here is from genome assembly GCA_036796235.1 of Candidatus Competibacteraceae bacterium. GTDB lineage: Bacteria > Pseudomonadota > Gammaproteobacteria > Competibacterales > Competibacteraceae > REEE01. The sequence goes on from DAIRDI010000232.1 coordinate 1,085, forward strand.
ACCGCCGGGCTGGGACTTTGCGCCCGCCAGCGCAACGATCCCGCCCAAGCGGAAACCTGGCTGCGCAAGGCGCTGGACATCGACCCCAACAACACCACGGCCCTTTACCAACTGGCCGAATTGAGTCACAGTCAGAACAATGTCCTGCAGGGTCGTGCTTTCTTGCAACGCTACCATGCCCAAGCCCGTCCCACGCCCCAGAGTCTGTGGTTGGGCATCGTCATCGAATCCGCTCCCGATGGCGATTTGCAACTGCGCCGCCAATACGCCGCCCTGTTGACCGCCCAATTTCCCAATTCCGACGAAGCCCGTCGCCTGAAATAGCTGAAACGAGCATGCCGAACGAGATCGCCCCCGATTTCACTCCATCCGCGGCTAGCGCTAACATTAGCCCCGAGTCGCTGTCGTTGGGCGGTTGGCTCGCCCAGGTCCGCGCGAGTTACGGCGCCGAACAGCGCGAGGTCGCCCATCACCTCGGCCTGAACCCAGCCCTCATTCAAGCCCTCGAAACCGATGACTTCGTGCGCTTGGGTCCGCCGGTGTTCGTCCGCGGTTATCTCAGTCGCTACGCCCGGCTGCTGAACCTGCCGGAAGCCGCGGTGCTGGAGCGCTATCGCCAGCAGTCGAGCGCCAGCCTGAATCCACCGCCGCTGAAAGTGGTGCATCCCCTCCGGCGGCAGACCCAGGTTCGCGACCTGCGCGGCCTGTTCTATCTGGTGCTGATCGTCGGCATCGGCTGGACCGTCGTGCAAAACCTCGGCGATCTGGACCCCGGCAAACTGAGCGCATGGTGGTCGGGCGACCACCCGGAGGATCGCCCGTTTATCGCCAGCCAACCGACCCCCACCACGCAGATTCATTATCCCTTTCAGGCCGAACCCGGGACGGAGACGAATCCATCCCCATCACCGCAATCGGAGCCCGCGCCCATCCGCGCGCCCCTTGTGGCGCCCGCCACCGCCACCCTGGAATCTCCGGCGCCCGCGGAACCCTCGAAGCCCACCGTCCCGCCGGTTCTCCCTGTGGAGTCCCCAACGCCAGAAGCGCCCACCGCCACCGCCACCGCCCCCACCGCGCCAACCTCAGCCCCCGAGCCGGAAGCCAACCGCGATGAGCCGATTGCGCCCCCCCTCACTCAGGAAGCCCGCTTGACCCTGGAATTCAGTGACGACTGCTGGGTGGAAGTCAAGAACGCCGATGGCGGGGTGCTGTTCAGCGGCCTGATGAAGGCCAATACCACGCGCCAGATTACGGGACCGGCTCCCTTTACGCTCACCCTGGGCAACGCGCCGGCCGCCCGCATTACGCTGGACGACCAGCCGATCGATACGACGGTCTACGTGCCCCGCCGCGGCACGGTCAGCCGCTTCACCCTGGACCGGGCGCCACTCTGACTTTGCGGGATACTCCCCAGCCACCGCGCTCCCTTTCCAAAACCGGATCCCACAAGCACTCATGGCCAAACCGTTTCAAGCCATCCGCGGCATGAACGATATCCTGCCCGGCGAATCCGCCCTGTGGCAGAGCCTCGAAACAACCGTGCGCGAGGTGCTCGCCGCCTACGGCTATCATGAAATCCGCCTGCCGATCCTCGAGAAAACCGAATTGTTCGCCCGCTCGATCGGCGAGGTGACCGACATCGTCGAAAAGGAGATGTACACCTTCGCCGACCGCAACGGCGACAGCCTGACCTTGCGCCCGGAGGGCACCGCCGGTTGCGTGCGCGCCTGCATCGAACACGGCCTGCTGCACCATCAAACCCAGCGGCTCTGGTACGCCGGTCCGATGTTCCGCTACGAAAAACCTCAAAAGGGCCGCTACCGCCAGTTCCATCAGATCGGCGTCGAAGCCTATGGCATGGCCGGGCCGGACATCGACGCTGAATTGATCTGTCTGACCGCCCGGCTGTGGCGGCGGCTCGGCCTGCGCGAGGTGACCCTGCAACTGAACTCGCTGGGCTCCAGCGCCGCGCGCGCCGCTTACCGGGAACGACTGGTGGCGTACTTTGAAACCCGACAGGCCGAACTGGATGAGGATAGCCAGCGGCGGCTACGCACCAACCCGCTGCGCATTCTGGATACCAAGAATCCGGCGATGCAAGCCGTGGTGGCGGAAGCGCCCACGCTGCTGGATCAGCTCGATGCTGAATCCCAGGCGCATTTTGAGGAACTGCGGGCGTTGCTCGATGCCGCCGGGGTCGCCTATGCCGTCAACCCACGGCTGGTGCGTGGACTGGACTACTACTCCAAGACCGTTTTCGAATGGGTCACCGACACGCTCGGCGCCCAGGGCACGGTCTGCGCCGGCGGTCGTTATGACGGGCTGATCGAACAACTGGGCGGGCAGGCGGTCGCTGGAGTCGGGTTCGCGATGGGTTTGGAACGGCTGGCGGCCATGCTCGCCGCCGCCGGCCATCCAGGCGTCGACCCGCATCCGCACGCCTACCTGATCCTGGTCGGGGACGCGGCCCAGCGCCAGGGATTGGCGCTGGCCGAACGGCTGCGCGAGCAACTACCGACCCTGCGGTTGCGAATGCACTGCGGCGGCGGCGGCTTCAAGGCCCAATTCCGCCGCGCCGATCACAGCGGCGCCCGTTTCGCATTGATCCTGGGCGACGACGAAATCAAGGCCGGCGGCGTCGCTTTCAAGCCGCTGCGCGACAGCCAAGGCGAACAGATCACGCTGGCGCAAGACCAAATCGCCGCCCATCTACGCGCGGTGGCGTTGGGGGAACGACCCTAATCAACCGAACGGGAACCGGAGAACGCAACCCGATGGAACAGTACAACGACGACGAACGCGTCGATGATCTTAAAAAGTGGTGGAAGGAGAATGGCGCTAGCATCATCGCGGGCATCGCGCTCGGCTTGATCGCCATTTTCGGCTGGCAGTATTGGAATTCCCATCGCGACGCGCAGGCTGAAAAGGCCTCGCTCGCCTACGACGAATTTATCGAGGCCGTGGAAAAACCCGATGCCGAGCAGGCCCGGCAACGCGGGCAAACGCTGCTAACCGACTTTCCAAAATCTTCCTACACCGTGCTGGCGGCATTGCAACTGGCCAAACTGGAGATGGAGGAAGATGACGCCGCCGCCGCGACGCAACACCTGGAATGGGTCATCGCCAACGCCCGGGTTGCCGAATTCAAGGACATCGCCCAACTGCGGCTGGCTCGCGTCTTGTTTACCGCCGGACAACCAGCCGAAGCCGAGAAAGCGCTGGAGAGCGTGACGACCGTCAGCCTGGTCGCCGAACGCGAGGAACTGAAAGGCGATCTGTATCTGGCGGGTAGCGACATCACGAAAGCCCGCGCCGCCTACACCGCCGCGCTGGCGGCGGGTGGCGGTAACCCACTGCTCCAACTCAAGCTCGATAATCTGACGCCAGCCACCGCCGCATCGGTCGTCGCCGCGCCCCCGCCACCGCCCGCCGCTTCACCCGAGCCTGAGGCGGCCGCGGAGCCCGTGGAACCCGTGGACCCCCCCGCGCCCGCCGCTTCACCCGAGCCAGAGGCAGCCGCGGAACCCGTGGAACCCACCGCGCCCGCCGCGCCCACGGAAACCGAGGAGTCGGTGAAACCCACGGAAACCACGGAAACCACGGAAACCACGGAGTCCATGGAAATCGTCGAGCCTGCGGATATTGCGCCGCCCGAAGAGCCCGTGGAGCCCGTGGAAACCATCGAACCGGTCGAAGCCGTTGAACCGGTCGAAGCCGTTGAACCGGTCGAGCCGGCGGGAGCCATCGAGTCCGCCGAGCCGGTTGAACCCGCCACGCTTCCGACTATTGACGGCCAGGAAGCTGCTCCAACCCCGATGCCGTCGTCTCCCGCACCAGGTCAATGATCATGATCCGTCGCGCATTCCTGCTTCCACTCGCGTCCCTGCTCCTGGTTCTGCACGCCGGTTGCGGCGGACTGGGTAGCTGGTTCGGTGGTTCCGACAACACGCTCCAACCCGCCAAACTGCAATCCATCAACCAACCGATAGCCATTCAGCAGCTCTGGCAGACTCGGATCGGCGGCGGGGCGCGCGATCAATCCCTCCAACTGACCCCGGCTCTGGCGGACGGACGCATCTACGCCGCCAGTCCCGATGGTACGGTCGTGGCGCTGGACGCGCTCAGCGGCCAGCAGTTATGGACGAACGCGACCCAGTTACCCATTTCCGGCGGCGTCGGACTCAGCGCGATCGGCGGGCTGGTGGTATTTGGCACGATCCAGGGTCAAGTCGTCGCCCTGCGCCAGCAGGACGG
>DAIRDI010000233.1:0-5293 GCA_036796235.1 Candidatus Competibacteraceae bacterium
CGCGCCACCGTTTGGAACAGAATGCGATCCTCGCTGGAAATCTGATCCGCCGGGCGGATGAAGATACCGCCGGGGCGATCTATCACATGCGCTTCGACGCCGGCGGCAATCAGCCCCAGGATCTGGTCGTGGAGTTGTTGCCGGTAACCGGCGTGATCTTCGTTCCAGATCACCAGATCCACGGTCAGCCCTTTCAGCCGCCAATAGGCATGGGCTTGCACGAGCTGCTGGACCAGTTCGATGTTCGCCGGGTCGGCGATCCGCAACAACACGATCGGCACATCGCCGGACACCGCGTGGCTCCACAGCCCGGATTGCCCGCGGCGGTTCTGGCTGAGAATGCTCGCCTCGGCGCGCAGCGCGGCATGGGCATAGAGGATCGAATTGGCCAAGCGTTGGTAAAGTTGCACGTCGGACTCGGTGGCATTGAGCTGCCGCAGCACCACCTGGCTGTGGGTCCACGCCAGATCGAAGACCCGATCCGCCAGCCGCTGATCCTGGTATTTCTCGACCAGACTCACGGCGGCCTCGCGGGTTTCGCCGATGCCGGAGACTAGATCGAGGGTGGCGGATTGATCGGGATCGAGGGTGATGCGATAGCGGATGGCGACGATGGGATCCAGCACCGAACCCGCGCTGCCCGAAAGCGCCGCGTCCTCGCTCAGCGCCTGGGGCGCGGCGACGGTGCGGCCGCGCCCGATGAACCGCATCCGGTCCGTCTCGTAGGATGCCGCGCCGCAATCCGCCCCGCGCACCACCATCAGGTGCAACATCCAGGGCGAGCGCTCGTCGCGGGAGCGCGGGCGGCGGGTGCAGAGGATCGCCGGTTGCGGGTGGAGGATCTCGGTCTGCACGAAGAGGTTGCTGAACGCCGGATGCAGCGCGTCCGCGGCGGGCGCGGCGAGCACGACTTCCGCGTAACTGGTGACCTCGATGACCCGGCGAGTCTGGGAGCGGTTGCTGAGGCGGACCCGGCGCAGTTCGATGTCATCTTCCGGCGATACGACGATCTCGGTATAGGACTCGATCTCGTGGTCGAGGCGGCGAAACTCCGCGCGTCCCTCCGAGAAAATCGCTTCGTAGGTGTCCGGCGGTTGGAGCGTCGGCTGATAGGCGGTCGACCAGAACGCGCCGCTCGCCACGTCGCGGAGGTAACAGAAGGCGCCCCAGGAATCACAGGTGGCATCTTCGCGCCAGCGGGTGACGGCGAGGTCTTTCCAGCGACTGTAGCCGCCCCCCGCGTTAGTGACCATCACATGGTAGCGGCCATTCGACAACAACTGCACCTCGGGGTACGGGGTGTTGGGGCCGTCGAACACGCGCATCCGCGCCTCCTGACCGCCGGTGGCGCGGATGTCGGTGACCTCGCCGGTGGCGTGCGAATAGAACGCCGGGGTCTTGGGAATCCGCTCCTGGAGCAGCAGGGCGGTCGCCTGGAACAGCGGCGCGGCTTCGAAGCGCTTCTGCATCGGACGGTCCAGCAGCAGGTAGGCCAGCGCCAGGAAACTCATGCCCTGGTGATGCGCCATGAAGGACCGAACCACGGCGCTGGTTTGCCCGCGGGGCAGGCGGGAGGGCGTGTAGTCGATCGCCTCGAAGAAGCCGAATTTTCCCGCCAACCCGGCGGCGGCGAGCCGCTGTAAATTCAGGCACGCGGCCTCGGGCGCCACCATCAGCGCGAGCGCGGAGGCATACGGAGCAATGACCAGATCCTCGGCCAGCCCGCGCTTGAGTCCCAGACCGGGCACCCCGAAGGCGCGATACTGGTAGTTCAGATGCACGTCGACCATGTTGTAGCCGGATTCCGAAACGCCCCAGGGGACGCCGCGTTGCTTGCCATATTCGATTTGTCGATCCACCGCTGCCTGACAGGTCTGGTCGAGCAGGGTGTTTTCATAGGTCGGCATCAGCAGCAGGGGCATGAGGTACTCGAACATCGAACCACTCCACGACAGGAGCGTCGGCTGGCCACCGGCGAGGACCAGCAGGCGTCCCAGGGCAAACCAGCTCTCCTGCGACAGTTGGCCCTGCGCGATCGCCACGAAACTGGCCAAACGCGCCTCCGAAGCCAGCAAGTCGTAGTAGCTCGCATCCCGCCGTCGCTCGCTGACGTTGTAGCCGATCGCCAGCAGATGCCGCGCCTCGTCGAACAGAAAGTCATAATCCATTTGGGCCAGTTCGCAGGCTTGCAGCGCCAGGTGTTCGAGCGCGGCGATCCGCTCGCGGGCGCGGTGGCTGGCGTCCTGAAAGAGGGGACGCGGCGTGGAGAGCGGTTCGCGCTCCTCGGCGGTGGGCGATAACTCCAGCTTGGCTAATTCGCGCAAGGTTGGAATGGCGGAATCTCCCGTCTGGGAAAGAGGCGTCGGCGAGGGTTGATCCAACCACGGCGCGAGCGACAACAACTCATCCCGCACTTCCCGGCATTGCCGGGCCAACGCCCGCGCCCATCGGTTCGTTTCGCTCCCGGCCTCCGCGGCCAGACCGCGAACCCCGTCCTCGGCGCTGGTCGTCAGCGCGTCGAGATACTGCCACGCCGCTGCCAGGGTGGTGGGGCGCGCATGGATCGCGGACTCCAGCGTCTGCTGAAAGCGCGCGAACGGGACCGGCAGGGGGCCTTCCGCCGCATCCACCAGCAGGCAAAAGGTATCGCTGAGCCCGTCGAATACCCGCGCGCTCAGGATCGGGGTATCGACCAACGCGAGCAGACCCTGCTGCAAGGTCAGCAGGGCGCCCGCCAGGTTGCCGCTGTCCACCGACGAAATGTAGATCGGTTGCAGCGGCTTCAGCGACTGGGTGTCGTACCAGTTATAAAAGTGGCCGCGATACCGTTCCAGGCCCACCATCGTGCGCAGCGCGCAGCTCGTGCGGTCGATGAGGCGTCCGGCCGGCAGGTAGCCGAAGTCATGCGCGGCCAGATTCGCGAGCAACGACAGTCCCATGTTGGTCGGCGACGTGCGATGCGCGACCGCGGCCACGGGATGTTCCTGCACGTTGTCCGGCGGCAGCCAATAGTCTTCCGGGCCGACGAAGGTTTCGAAGAACGCCCAAGTCTTGCGGGAAACCGTGCGGAGAAAGCGGGTTTGCTCGGCCGTCAAGCGGGCTTCGCGGCGAGCGAGCGGGCGGCTCATCCACCAGGCGATCGCGGGCGAGGTCAACCACAGCAACAAGATAGGTCCAGCCACGGCCAGCACGGCGGGTTGGGTCACCGCCAGACCCAGCGCCGTCATCACCGCGAGCGCGGGAGCCACCCCCATCATCCGGTAAAAAGCGCCGAGATCCTGGCGCCGCTGGCGATCCAGGTCGCCTGATGAGGTCCATTCGAGCAAGCGCTGGTGGCTGATCCGCAGCCGCCAGAACGTGCGGACCATGGCATCCAGGCTAAAGAACGCCTCGTAGGGGAGGCAGACGAGGGAGAAAACCGCCTGCGCCAAATTCTGGCCCGTCGTGCGGGCGGCGGCGGCGAGATGCTGGCGCCAGCGCACATCGCCGGGCTTGCGCAGCACGTTCAGGAGCGAAGTCGCCAACGCCGGGATCAGCAGGATGCCGAGCACCGCCAGGGTCCAGAACCCCGGCGATTCCAGCACCGTCCAGCCCAGCACCAACAACAGGGTCAAGGCGGCGGGCGCGAGACTGCGCCGCAGGTTGTCGGCCAGTTTCCAGCGGGACAGGGCCGAGAGGGGGTTCTTCCGGGGGCGCCCGTCCAGACCGGGAACCTGTGGCAACAGCCACCGGGCGATCTGCCAGTCGCCGCGAATCCAGCGGTACCGACGGCTCACGTCCGCGCTATAGCTCGCGGGATAGTCCTCGTACAACTGCACGTCGGAGAGCAACCCCGAACGCGCATGGCACCCTTCCAGCAGGTCGTGGCTGAGGATGCGGTTCTCGGGGAAGCGCCCGTTGACGGCCTGTTCGAAGGCATCGACCTCGTAGATACCCTTGCCGATGAATGAACCTTCCTGGAACCAGTCCTGGTAAACGTCGGAGACGGCGTGCGTGTACGGGTCGATGCCGGCGTCGCTCCCGTGCAGTCGCGCATAGCGCGACCGGTTCGCGCCGGGCAGGCTGACGGCCACCCGGGGTTGCAGGATGCCGTAGCCCTCGCCAACCCGTTGCTGGTCCGCGTCGTAGCGCGCCCGATTCAGCGGGTGCGCCATGGCGCCCACCAACTGCCACGCCGCGTCGCGCGGCAGTTGGGTATCGGTGTCCAGGGTAATGACGTACTTCACGTTCGACAGGAGCGCCGGATCCCCGACGACCCGCGAGAAGCGCTCCTGGGCGTCGCCGCGCAGCAGCGCGTTCAAATCCGCCAGCTTGCCCCGCTTGCGCTCGTAACCCATCCAAACCCGCTCTTGCGGATTCCACCGGCGCGGGCGGTGGAACAGGAAGAAGGTGTCGCCCCGGTCGCGCGGGTACTGTTCGTTCAGCGCTTCGATCCGCCGCGCGGCCAGTTGCACCAACGCTTCGTCCTCCGGCAGGGTTTCCTCCCGCGCATCCCGAAAATCGGTCAACAGACCAAAGTGCAGGCTGTCGTCCCGGTTGGCCAGGAACCGAACTTCCAGCGCCTCGACCAAATCCTCGATGTTCCGCGCGCTGGCGAGCATCGTCGGCGTCACCACCAGGGTGCGGGCTTCCGGCGGAATACCCCTGGAAAAGTCCAGGCGCGGCAGCGGCCAGGGCGTCGCCAGCAGCGTCGCCAGCCAGTTCACCAGCGCCACCGCCAGATGACTGGTCCCCAGCACCGCGAGGATCACCAGAAATAGGAGCCATCCACCCGGCACGCCATCGGCCTGGGCCTTCACCAGCAAGCTCCCGGTGAAGAGCGCCGTCAGCAGCGCGATCGCGCCCAGATACAGGGATAAGGGAAAATGGCGACCCCATCTTTGCAGGGATTCCAGAGTATACAGGCACGCCTTCGCCCGGCGTTCGAGCCGCGATAATCCCCGGTCGATCAGGTAAAACCCCACATGCGCCGCGCGCTCGTCGCCGTCGTTCTTCGCCGCGCCCTCCCGCGCCAGGTCAAGCGCGTGGCGCGCCACCTCCGCTTCGGAAATCGAGCTGTTTTTCGCGACCTTCTCCACGACGTGCCGGTAGCGGTCTCGGGAGGCAAAATCCATCCTGCCGTACACCCCGCCCGGATCGTCGCGCAAGGTGTGCTCGACCACGCTCATCGTTTCCACGAACTCGCGCCAGCTCATCGCCCCCAGGAAGCGGAGACTGCCGATGCTGTTGCTGATGGATACCTGGTCGGCGGCCTGTTGCTGGTTTTCCACCTGAACCGACTGTTCGATGGTCA
>DAIRDI010000234.1:0-5273 GCA_036796235.1 Candidatus Competibacteraceae bacterium
GATCGACTTGAACCGCGCCGGCACGCCGCTGCTGGAAATCGTCTCCGAGCCGGATTTGCGTTCGGCGAAAGAGGCGGTGGCGTACATGAAGAAGTTGCACCAACTGGTGGTCTATCTCGGCATCTGCGATGGCAACATGCAGGAAGGTTCGTTCCGCTGCGACGCCAACGTGTCGGTGCGGCCCAAGGGCGATCCAAAGCTGGGCACCCGCGCCGAGATCAAGAACCTCAACTCGTTCCGCTTCGTCGAGCGGGCGATTGAATTCGAGATCGAGCGGCAGATCGATCTGATCGAAGCCGGCGGCCGGGTGGTGCAGGAAACCCGGCTCTACGATCCCGATAAAGGTGAAACTCGCTCGATGCGCGGCAAGGAGGAAGCCAACGATTACCGTTATTTCCCCGACCCCGACTTGTTGCCGCTGGCGCTGGACGAGGATTTTATCGCCGCCGCCCACGCCGCCCTGCCGGAACTGCCGGAGGCCAAGAAGCGGCGGTTCATGGAGCAATACGGTCTGTCCGGCTACGATGCCGCCGTGCTGACGACCAGCCGCGCCTTGGCCGACTACTACGAGGCCGTGGTTGCGGCGCTGGGCGGCGAGCCGAAGCTGTGCGCTAATTGGGTCATGGGCGATCTGTCCGCGTTCCTGAACAAAGACAACCAGGATATCGCCGAAAGTCCGGTGAACCCAGCCCAATTGGCCGGACTGTTGCGGCGGATTCAGGACCAAACCATCTCCGGCAAGATCGCCAAGGACGTGTTCGAAGCACTGTGGACCGGCGCGGGTGACACCGACGCGATCATCGAACAGCGCGGACTGAAACAAATCACCGACGCTTCCGCCATCGAGCAGGTCATCGACGCCGTGATCGCGGCCAATCCCGAGCAACTCGCGCAATACCGCGCCGGCAAGGACAAGCTTTTCGCCTTCTTCGTCGGGCAAGTGATGAAGCTATCCAAGGGCAAGGCCAATCCGCAACAGGTCAATGAGTTGCTGGCGGAGAAGTTGAAAGGCTGATCCGCAACAGCGTCGGTCTGACGCAACGGGCTCGGGCGCTATCCAACCATGCTTTTGCCGATGGACGCCTGGATCGTCGTGCTGGGCGCGGTTGGCATCGGGCAAATCCTGATGTTGCTCATCGTTTTTGCTGGCGGTTCGCCACGTCCGCCCGCCGTACTTTGGCTGAGCCTGTTTCTGATCAGCATCGGCGCTTCCCTTGCGGCGGACATCATCGACTCGCTCGGCTTGTCCGTTTCGTTCGTCAGCATACTGCCGCTCCTCACCGCCGCCTTGTTGCTGATCGGTCCGGCGCTCTGGCTGTACACCTGTGGTTTAACCGAACGAAACGGGGTCACGGGTACGGCCCTGATTTGGCACTTTCTGCCGTTCGCCCTGCTGGCGGGAATGCTTTATCTGGCATTCTGGGCCGTGCCCGAGGCCGAACTGGCCGCCGCTTTAGACCCCGAACTGGATCAAAACCGCGATGCCGAAGAATGGCTCTGGCTGGCGCCAATCGCGGCGCAGATTTTGGCGTACCTCGCGATGGTGGCTCGGCGCATTCATCACACCCGCTTGCGACTGTCGGACGAATTTTCCAATCTCGAACAGCGCACCCTGAGTTGGATCCTCCTGCTTTGCGCCTTGGTGGGGGGCGTGTTGGCGGCTTGGGTGCTGTCGTGGCGAATCAGTTATCGGACCTCCAACCTGGTTACGACCGTTTGTATCGTCCTGGCGATCAGCTTGATCGGCAACCGAGGACTGCGGCAGGCCAATATCTTCCAAAAGCGGCCGCCGCCCCCGCCGTTGCCGGATTCGAACTCCGTTTCGGCAACTCCAACGGAAGCGCCGAACACAGCAGCGGATCAGGCCACACTCGAACGCAGCCCGCTACCCGGCGAATCGTCGGATCGGTCGAAATACTCGCGCGCGGCGCTATCGGGGGCGCAGGCCGCGCGTCTGGCGCAACAACTAAAGGAAATCATGGCCCAGGAAAAGCCGTATCTCGAAGAAGACCTCACCCTTTCCGAACTTGCGGCGCGCATCGACGCTTCGCCGCACCAGCTTTCCCAACTGTTGAACCAGCATCTCGGCGAATCGTTTTACGACTATGTCAACCGCCATCGGATCGCCGCGTTTCAGCGCGAGGTGCTCATGCCAGGGAACGCGCGCCGCCCGCTGCTGCACGTCGCGCTGGACTGCGGATTCGGCTCCAAATCCACCTTCAACGCGGTGTTCAAGCATCAGATGGGGATGAGTCCATCCGCCTGGCGCCAGCGGGCAACGCGGTCCGTCCCGTCAGCGCAGATCCAGCGCCATGAGTAATCGCCCGGCCAAATCCTCTTGAGTGAAGGTGGAACCGGCCGCGTCCGGTTGGGCGGTCAATACCACGCTCAGACTCACTCCCTCGGCGGGACAGTGCAGCATCAACACCCCCCAAAATCCGCCGTGTCCCCAACACTCAATCCCGTTGAAGCGGTATTGAAATAGTCCCCGGCCGACCTGTGGTTCGAGGCTGGCTTCGGTCATCGACGCCAAACTGCCGGCGCTGACGACAAGACCGGCAAACAAGGCGGTGATGAAGCGATTCAGATCGTTCAAGTTGCTGACCAGCCCCCCGCCGCCGTACAGGTCGACGCTGGGGTCGATGGCCGCAATGTCCAGATCGCCAACATACTGGGTCAGGCGCGGCGTCGCCCCCGGCGGAACCGGCTCCAAACTTTCCAGCCAGGTCGAGGACAGCCCCAAACCGGCGAAATCCAGCTCGTAGCGGTACGCTTCCGCCAGCGGCAAGCCGCCCCTCCGCTCCACGATTTCTCCCAGCAGCAAGTAGCCGGTATCGCTGTAAGCGAACGCCTCTCCGGGCTCCCCTACCCGCGCGAAACGATCCAGGGCAAATTCCACCTGTTCCCAACGAGTCCAGCGGCGGGTGGGATCGGCCAGCACCGCAGTGAAGTACTCGACCGTTTCCGCATAGTCCGGCAGACCGCTGATGTGGGCCAACAGATGAGAGACATTGATAAGATCGCTGCGATAGCCTCGGCTTGCCAGCAGCTCCAGTTCCGGCTCCGCCAGCAACCGGTCCAAGGTCTCTTGCGGATCGAGGACCCCCTGTTCGATCAGCCGGTAAACCGTCGCCGCCAGGAACGTCTTGGTGACCGAGGCGATGCGGAAGCTGGCGTCGGCGCGCAACGCCTGGCCGGTCCGCACATCGCTAACGCCTGCCGCGCCCGACCATTGAAATCCGTCTCCGTTGAAATCAACCGCCGCCGCCACGCCGGGCAACCACGGCTGTTCGGCCAGCGCCGCCGTCAACACCCGCTGCAACCGCGCCTCTCGATCCGCCGGAGCATCTCCCGGTCCGTCGTCCTCGCCGCCGCAACCCCACAGGACGCCAGTCAAAATCGCTACCAACAACAACGCCCCGATCATCTTTGTTTTGAAATCCGACTTCGCCATGAAACCGTCTCCGCTTGTCCGACCGATAGTGGTCGGGATCATGAGAACGGCTTTCGCGGGCCGGCGGCGACCGAACCCACGGGTCCGGACGGCCGGTTTACAGGTGAACGACTTGCTGGCGGAGAAGCTGAAAGGCTGATCCAGGCCGCCCCATCCTGGCGGCAACCGACCACGCGACGAACCGTGTGACCGTTCCTGCTCTACGGCCTTGGTGGTCGGCATCGTCGCCACTCTCATGTCCTTCATCTAGGTACTGGTCGCTCTGGCGATGGAGGGCTGAGGCAGGTGACACTATTCCCCGACCACGAGTCGAATCTTATGTCGCGCGAGCACTGCGGGAAGCTCCGGATGATGCTGGAGTTTGCCTTGATCGGTCGTATCGAGCTTTTCGAGGGCGCGATCAAAAACCGCATAGGCATCAACTCCGGTCAGACGGGATGAGAAAATCAGTCCGTCGATGTCTTGATGTCCGGCGTAGACAGCCCGACCGAAAGCACGCCCCGCCGCGTGGTTCCGGGCATTGACCGTGTCGGTTGGGGCGCCGAGCCGAAGGCAGCCTTCTCTGCGAAGGTCGAGCAGAGACAGCTCGGTCCGGGGTTTCATGGTGATCAGAGTCCAGGCTCGCTCGGTGATTTCCTTGGCAGCGATCTCGCTTTTGCGTTTTCGGGAGAATCGGTCTCGGACAACGGTTTCGATAAAGGCGGTTGCAAAGTCGGGTGATGCGTAAAGCACGGTGAAACCATCCACCCTGGCACAGAATCGGGAGTCACTCGGCGCGGTGCCAAGCGGTGTATCGCAATACTGGCGTGGAATGATCCGGTAACTCGGCGGCAGCTCGGCGTTTACAAGTACCGCTTCGATTCGGTCGCGCGGATAGTGGGTTGGCATCAGGTGAATGTTGCACCGAAGCCGGGTGCGGCGTTGACGACGTCCTCGATGTTCCCGCTTTTTAGTTTGTCGATGGGTCGCATTACGCTATCGGCGAACGGCCACTCCTCCGAGAGAAACATCCAGGCCAGTTCCGGATCGCCGATGATCTCCCGCACCTGTGCAATGCCCGGCACAACCTTGCCCGGACCCAGGATTTGCTCGGCCGGTATCGTCAGGCCACGTTTAGTCGACTTCCAGCCGATGAGTATCTTCCTGGTAGCCCAGTCGTAGACCGTCGTTCGCGACAGCTTGAGGCGCGTGGCAGCCTCGGACACGCCGATCATGTCCGAATCCGAGGCTCGATAAACGACGAAGGGTCGGAGGGTTTCCGGCAGATCGGTGATGGAATCGCCGCTTTCCGTTTCGTGTTGAACCGCTGCCGCTTCCAGGGCCGCGGTCACCACCAGTCGCGCTTCCTTGGGATGCTGACGGAGGAAACGCGAAGCACCCGGAGAAAGTCCGCGGAGTCCCTCGATGCGGAGGCGCGAGGTATCGTTCGTTTGCTTGGGTGCCCCGGTCATTGTCGATTCTCGGTCATGGGTTCGCATCAATACTACCGGCAATATGTTCAATTTGTCCAGTTTGTAAGACTCGCGTCCAGCGTGTACCTTGCGCCCACGGCATCAAATACCGGGCCGGCAAGGACAAGCTGTTCGCCTTCTTCGTCGGTCAGGTGATGAAGCTATCCAAGGGTAAAGCCAATCCGCAACAGGTCAACGACTTGCTGGCGGAGAAGCTGAAAGGCTGATCGGGCCATGAAAAAGGGCGGCCAAAGAGCCGCCCTTTTCAAGCCAATTGCGGAGCCGACAATCAGTCGTTGGCCCGCGACTCCAGCATGGCCACGGCGGGCAGCACCTTGCCCTCCAGGAATTCCAGGAACGCGCCGCCG
>DAIRDI010000235.1:0-5270 GCA_036796235.1 Candidatus Competibacteraceae bacterium
AGATAGTGCGGAATCGCGACGCCAGCGAGCGCGGTGCGCTCAATAACGCTGCAAGATCAATTCCAGCACCAGCTTGCTGCCGAAATAGGCCAACACCAGGAAGGCGAAACCACTCAGGGTCCAGCGGATGGCGGTGCGGCCGCGCCAGCCGAAGCGCCAGCGACCCCACAGCAGAATCCCAAACACGCACCAAGCCCCGAACGACAGCGCCACTTTGTGGGTCAAGTGCTGGCCAAAGAGATCTTCCATAAAGAACAAGCCGCTGATCAGAGTGACGCCGAGCAACACGAAACCCGCGCCGATCATCTGAAACAACAGGTTTTCCATCGTGGTCACCGGCGGAATGCCACGCAAAAATCCGCCCGGATGGCGATGCCGCAGGCGGTGGTCCTGGATGGCCAGCAGCACGGCCTGCGCCGCCGCCAGCGTCAGCAGCGAGTAGGCGAGGATCGCGATGAGGATGTGTAGTTCCAGCGGCCACTGACCGGTATCGGCGACGATGCGCTCGGCGGGAAACAGCAGGCCGAGGATCAGGGTCAGGGCGGCGAAAGGCAGAACCAGGATACCGAGGTTCTCGATCGGCCGGATCATCGCCGCCGCCAGCAACACCACGCCGATCAGCCACCCGGTGAAGGACAAGGCGTTGAAGAAGCCCAGGTTCAGACCGGGCGATTGGAATACGGTTTGGGCCAGGATCATCGCATGCAGCAGCGCCGCGCCCCAGCCCAGCGCCAGCGGGCCGCCCTTGGGCCAGGGCGCGCCCGCGGCAGCGCGCGCCAGTCGCGTGGCGAGCGTTCCTCCCGCGAGCAGATAGAGCAGGGCGGCCAGACCGCCGATGACTGCATTCATTGCGCGCTTCACCCAAAGCTTGACCCTAGTGAGGGGAATCATGGCATGGAATGCGGGCGGCTTGAAGCGGGTCGCCGTTCCGGGTTCGGGTCCGGTCGGCTGATTCTTCCATGCGCCAGCCCGCCTTAACTCCCCAATACATCGGACTCGAGCAATTCCTCAACGCGCGCCAGCAACGCCGCCAGCGCGCCGCGATGCCGCTCCACGACCGCCCGGCCCCGTTCGCCCGCGGAACGGCGCCGTTCGGGATTGGCCAACAGTCGATCCACGGCGGTCGCCAGGGTCGCCGCATCGCTAACCTGCCAGGCGGCTTCCGCCGCCAGCAACCGCTGGCCGGCCTCGGTGAAGTTAAACATGTGCGGGCCGAACAACACCGGCAGGCCCAACAGGGCTGGCTCCAGGACGTTATGGCCGCCGGTGGCCACCAGACTGCCGCCGACCAAGGCCAAATCGGTGGCGGCGTAGAACTGGAGCAATTCCCCCATGCTGTCGCCGAGAAAGACGGCCGTATCCGGCGCGCAGGGCCGCTCTTCGCCGCGCCGGACCACGCGCAAGCCGCGTTGCTGGCACAACGCCGCCACGCCGGCGAAGCGCTCTGGATGGCGCGGCACCAGGAGCAGCAGCAACTCCGGCCAACGCGGGCGCAGGAGCGCGAGAGCGTCCAGAATGACTTCCTCCTCGCCGGCGTGCGTGCTGGCGGCGATCCACACCGGCCGCCGCTCGCCGAGTCGTTCTCGCCGCAGGCGCAGGCCTTGCTCCGGCAGATCCTCGGGTAGTTGCAGGTCGTACTTGAGATTGCCCACCACCTCGACCCGGGGCGCGCCGAGCGCCCGGAACCGTTCGGCATCCGCCTCGGCCTGCGCCGCGATCAGGGTCACGTCCCGCAACATGGAGGCCGTCAGCCGGCGAATTCGGGTATAGCCGCGCGCCGAGCGCTCCGACAGACGGGCGTTGGCGATCAGAACCGGGATGCCGGCCGTCGCGCATTGCCGCAACAGATTCGGCCACAACTCGGTTTCCATGATCACCGCCAGCCGGGGCCGGGCATTGCGCAGAAACCGCTCCACCGCGCCCGGTAGATCGAAGGGCGCGTAAGCGTGCCGAACAGTGGTTTCCAGCGCTTCCCGGACTTGGCGGGAACCGGTCAGCGTGGTGGTCGTCACCAGCAGCGGCGCATCGGGATAGCGTGTTCGCAGGGCGCGAATCAACGGCAGGGCGGCGCGGGTTTCTCCCACCGACACCGCGTGAATCCACAAACAGCCCGGCTCGGGCAGCAGCGGAATCCAACCCAGCCGCTCGCGCCAACGCTGGCGGTGCCCCGGATCGCGGCGTCCGCGCCAGTACAGCCGCAGCAGCGCCAGCGGCAAGATCAGATACAGCAGACCGGTGTAGAGCCGGCGCAGCCCGTATCCCGCCGCGCTCGCTGGCGGGAGGGAGGGGGGAGGCGAGGGTTGTAAAGGCAAGGGAAGATCCTTCACGGAGCCGCCGCCGGCGCTTCCCGCGTCCACAGCAGCGTCGCGCCGATCACCGCCGCCGGCATCGCCACAAAATTCACAATCGGAATCAAGGTCAGCACCAGGGTCATGCCACCGAAACCCAAGGTCAGCGGCCAGCGTTGACGCAGCAGTCGGCGCTGGTCGCGGAACGTCACGCCACGATTGCCCAGCGGATAGTCGGCGTATTCCAGCGCGAGCATCCAGGCCGCGAACAGCGCCCACAACGCCGGCGCGGCCACGTTGATCGCCGGCAGGAACGACAGGATCAGTAGCGGAATCGCCCAGCCGATGAAATACAGCAGCTTGCGTACTTCGGTCAGCGGACTCAAAACCATCTCCTTCCAGGTCGGTACGGCAGTCGGCCGGGCCGCGCCCGCCGGGCTGGCCAGCTTTTCCACCCGCTCGGCCAGCAGGCTATTGAACGGCGCGGCGATCAGGTTCGCCAGCACGCTAAAAGCATAGAACACCACCACCAGCACGGTCAGAATGAACAGCGGCCACAGCAGCCAGTGCAGCCAGGCCAGCCAACCCGGCAGCCAGTCCCGAACCGCGTGGTCGAGGCGCTCGAATTGGCCCCAGCTCCACCAGATGCCCGCGCCGAACAGCCCGCTGTTGATCAGCAAAGGGAGCGCCACGAAGCCGCGCAAACCGGTCCGGGGTAGCCAGCGCAGGCCGGTCAGCACGTAACCCGCGCCTTGGATCACGGAATCGCTCATGGGGGTCGGTGGTCCTCCGGGTGAAACCGGCATTCGTTTCAAAACACGGTAATCTAGGCTACTATTTGCCCGCCGATGCGAGCGTTGCCATTTTAGATGGAGCGCCCCCTGAAATAAAGTACATCGATCAAGAACATATCGCTGCGGTTTCCAGCCTCCCACCGTCTGGGAACGCGCCGCCAGTTCGGGTCTGGAGCCTTCTCAGCCCAATTGCATCATCACCAACCCAAAGGAGCACACCCATGAAACAACCCGTCCGTGTCGTCATCACCGGGGCCGCCGGCAACATCGGCTACGCCATGGCGTTTCGCATTGCCTCGGGCAGCATGTTGGGTCCCGATCAGCCGGTGATCCTGCAGTTGTTGGAAATCACCCCGGCGTTGCCGGCGCTGCAAGGCGTGGTGATGGAACTGAACGACTGCGCCTTCCCGTTGCTGGCTGGTGTAACGGCCACCGACGATCTCAAGACCGCGTTCACCGACGCCAACTTCGCCATGCTGGTCGGCGCCCGACCGCGCGGCCCCGGCATGGAACGCAAGGATCTGCTGACCGCCAACGGCGCCATCTTCGGACCGCAGGGCAAGGCATTGAGCGATTACGCGGCCCGCGACGTGAAAGTGCTGGTGGTCGGCAATCCGGCCAACACCAACTCGCTGATCGCCGCCAGCAACGCCCCTAGCCTGAGCCCGCGCCAGTTCCACGCCATGACCCGGCTGGACCACAATCGCGCCCTGAGCCAGTTGGCCGAGAAGACTGGCGCTCACGTCAACGACATCAAGAAGATGATCATCTGGGGCAATCACTCGGCGACTCAGTATCCGGATCTCAGCCAATGCACCGTCAAGGGCCAGGCGGCGGCCTCGTCGGTCGATCAGGGTTGGTATCGCGACACCTTTATCCCCACGGTGCAGCAGCGCGGCGCCGCCATCATCAAGGCCCGCGGCGCGTCCTCCGCCGCCTCCGCCGCCTCCGCCGCCATCGACCACATGCGCGACTGGGCGTTGGGTACCCCCGACGGCGACTGGGTCAGCATGGCGGTGCCGTCCGATGGTTCCTACGGCATCGGCGAAGGGGTGATCTACTCGTATCCCTGCGTCTGCAAGAACGGCGATTACGAAATCGTGCAGGGTCTACCGGTCGATGATTTCAGCCGCGAGAAGATGACCGCCACCGAGCAGGAGCTGCGCGAGGAACGCGCCAGCATTGAGGATCTGCTGAAGGGTTGACCCGCCGTCCAGCAGCGGCGCGCCCACAGCGCTTGGCCGTCCCGCCCGCGCTTCCCCATTTCATCCGGGGCGGCGCGGGCGGGAATTTTTTTTTAGAGCGACTACACTTTAACCCGGTAACACGAACGCCATGATTCCAAGCCACTAAAGTGGAGGACATTCCCGCATGAAATTTGAAGAGTTCCACAGTTGGTCCATCAATGACCCGGAGGGTTTCTGGGGCGAGCAGGCGAAGCTGATTCACTGGAACAAGCCCCCGCAGAAGATTCTGGACTACAGTAAGCCGCCGTTTTGCAAGTGGTTTGTGGGCGGCGAAACCAATCTCTGTTACAACGCCGTGGACCGGCATCTGGCCGATCGCGCCGACCAGCGGGCGCTGATCTATATCTCGACGGAAACCGACGAAACCGTCATTTATACCTACGCCGAGCTGCACCGCGAAGTGAACCGTTTCGCCGCCGTGCTGCAATCGCTGGGCGTGGGCAAGGGCGACCGGGTCATCATCTACATGCCGATGATCGCCGAGGCGCTGTTCTCCGTGCTGGCCTGCGCCCGGATCGGCGCCATCCACTCGGTGGTGTTCGGCGGGTTCGCCGCCTACAACCTGGCGGTGCGCATCGACGACGCCAAGCCCAAGGTCATGGTCACGTCCGACGCCGGGATGCGCGGCGGCAAGGCGGTGCCCTACAAGCACCTGGTCGATGAGTCCTGCAACCTGGCCAAGTTTCCGCCGCAAAGCGTGGTGATTTGCAACCGGGGCCTGGACAAGGACCTGAAGCTGGTGGAAGGCCGCGATCTGGATTACGCCACGCTGCGCGCCCAACACATGGACGCCGAGGTCCCGATCACCTGGCTGGAGTCGAACGAGCCGAGCTACATCCTGTACACCTCCGGCACGACCGGCATTCCCAAGGGCGTGCAGCGCGATGTCGGCGGCTACGCGGTGGCGCTGGCCTCGACCATGAAGCACCTCTATCACATCA
>DAIRDI010000236.1:0-5256 GCA_036796235.1 Candidatus Competibacteraceae bacterium
CCACACGCTCAGGAACGCCGCCTCCGGACCGGCCAGCCGGGGACCGTCTTCAGCATTCCACCCCGCTAACACGACGCCCCGCCAGAAATCCGACAGCGCCAGCGCCGCCAATACGCCACACGGCGCCATCCAGAATCCGTAAGAGCGATAGCGATCCGGACGCCAGGCGGCCAGGCCGAGCAGCGTCAGCCAGAGGAGCAAGGTGATGATCGTGGTCATAAATCAGAAACGCTCCGCCAGCCATTCTTCCGCCTTGGCGATCACCCGCGCCTCGCAGGCGGGCGGCAGCAGGCCGCGCGTGGCGTCGATATTGGCCAGCGCCGCGTGCGCCCGCTCCCGGTCGCCCGCCCACCGATAACCCAATCCGGACAACAGGGCCAAGGCTGGATTCACCGCCGCCTCCTGAACCGCGAACCGGTCGGCGATATCCCGGAACTGCGTCCGGTCTTGCGCCAGCGCCGGCAGGGCGCCCAGATTCTCGATCATCAGGCGGGTGCGATTCAGACAGGCGGCCACGCTTTGCCGGGGCTGGCCGATCTGGCGGCCCAGCACCAGCAACTGCATCTGGCGCGCGTCCCAAAAGCCCGGATCGCCGGCGACCGCCTGGGCCAAGGCCGCTTCCGCGCCATCGAGATCTTGGGCCTCCAAGGCGGCATACCCCAGCACGAAATGGGCGTCGGCACGAATTGGCGGCGGTAAATCGGGAATGGCCAGCGCCTCGCGCGCCGAAGTCCGCGCCGCGTCCAGCGCCCGCAGGCGCAGATGAACGCGGGCGATTTCCAGCAGGGCGCGAAACCGAGTCCGGGGATCGGCGTTGACCGCGAAGGGTTGCAGCAGGGCGATTTTCTGCTGAGGGTCATTGCTGAGCGCCGCCATCTGGAACGCTTGGCGCGCCGGGTCCGTCACCTCGCGCCACTGGTTGCGGTAGCGCATGAAGGCGGTGTCGCCGGCCGAGCGCAGCGACCGGTCGGTCAGTTCGGGTTGCAGTGCCGCCTCGCCGCGCGTCTCCAGTTCCGACCATAACGCCTCCCAGCGCGCCAGCGCGGTTTCTTGTTCGCGACCGGCCTCACCGTGGTCGCCACCGCGTTCCAGGCGCGCCGATCCGGCCAGCCACCCCCAAAGACTCGGGATTAGTAACAACGCCAACAGCAGCGCGGCAACTGCGAACAGAAGACGTTCGGGATCGCGTTTCACCGGATCCATCCCACTCCTGGAAAAGTAGCGGCTGTACAAAAACGCCTCTACAAAGAATCCGCCCGGGCCTCTACGGGATTTGCGCGGGCGCTGCTGGTTCGAAACTGATCCTGAGACGGGTTCCGGTCGCCCTTGCAAAGCGATCGAGGGTCCGGGTTGAGGGCCGCGCGCGCCCGCCCTCCAGCCGCGCGATGACCGCTTGCGTGGTTCCCATGCGCCGCGCGACTTCCTCCTGCGTGAGTCCAGCATGGGCGCGGGCTTCGATCAGGGCATGCGCCAGGGCAAATTCCTCTTCCAGCGCCTCGTAAGCGGCCAAATATTCGGGGTTCTCGCGCCATTTCGCGAAAGACTCGCGTGCTGGAATGCATTGACGGGTCATGTCACCTCCTTCGCTCGTTCGAGGGCCAGTTCGATCTCGTGACGTGGGGTTTTCGGGGTCTTCTTGGCAAACGCCCTGACCACGACCACCCTCCGCCCCGTGGCGGTCACATACAGGGCGCGGGCGATGCCGTCCTTGCCCTTCATGCGCATTTCCCAAAGTCGACCCTCCAAGTGCTTTATATAGGGCTCGCGAACTTTCTCAAGCCCGTGGCTCTGGATCAACAGGGTAATCCGCTCAAACCGCGCTTGAATATCGGTGGGTAATGCATCCATCTCCGCCTGCACGCGTTCGTCCAGAAATTCAACGATCCACATCATCAGACCATAATATTGCAAAAATGCAATGTTTGCGAGTCCAGTTCGGGATTATGTTGCATCGACAAGCCCATGCTTTTTATCAAATTTACCAATAGATCGCATGATCGGTGAACTGCGCCGGGTGGCGGCCTAGAAACAACGGCTCGGCGGGCCGCAGCGCGAACCAGCGGAACCGCAGCCCCGCGTTCCGCACGCCCTCGTACAGCGGGACGAAGGTCTCCATGCCGCTCGGATAGACCAGGAACACCGGCGCGGTGCGGGCGGCGGCGTAGTCCCGTGCCAGTTCGGCGATCTGCCGCTCCAGCATCATCGCCGTAAAGGCCGGCTCCTGCGCCAGCACGGCCGGGACATCGAGGAAAAATCGAATCTGGTAAGTATCGATGTCGCGAGTGACCAGCGGCTCAGGCAGCCATTCATAACGGCCCTGCGCGGTGGTCCCCAAAAAGACCCGTGGAGCCGCCCGCAACGCGGCGAGCACGGCGTCCTGATCCCAGCGCACGACGCGATCCTCGACCACGAAGAAAAAGCTGGAGAACGGCGGGAACAGGTCCCGCTGCGGTTCCACGAAACGCGGAGTGGCGAACGGACGGGCGTCGGGATGAACCGAACTGTGGGTTTTGTGCTGGAACGAGACCAGGGAAAACAACGTGACGATCAGGATCACCGCCAGCAGGTTGGCGGCGATATCCAGAAACGCGCCCTGCACCGAGTCCTCATTGTCCATCCTCGGCCTCCGGACTTCGCCAATCGGCCAGCAGGCGCTCGACCGCGTCGGGCTGGGCGGACAGCGGTTGATACGCCAGCCGGAACACCGCCCGGCGCTCGCCCCGGTCGTGCAGCAGAGCGGTGAACCGGGCGAACTCCTCCTCGAACTGGCGCCGGGTCTCGAAGCAAGCCCCGGTCAGCGCGAAGACCAGATTGCGAATCCCCGCCTCCGGCCGTTCGGCCAGCGCGGCGAACAGCGCTGGGAACTGCCGGGCGGCGTAGCGCGCCGGTTCGGCGGTCGGTCCGGCGTACAGCGCGACCTCGCCCTCGGCGACGCAGATCACCAGATCGTCGATGGCCAACTGCCGGCCGCTGGCTCGGGTCGCCGCTTCCTGCAGGGCGAACACCACGATCAGGATGCCGATCACGGCGAACACCAGATCGAGAAACGGCAGCAAGTTCAGGTTCGGGACCGGGTTGTCCGAAGCAAAACGGCGCATCAGACGGGCGCGGCGTGGAAGCGGCGGTCGAGCAGGATCTGGTAATAAACCATGTCCAGTTTTTGCGCCCGGGCGCGCAGGGCCAGCAGATACAGCATGGTGGGAATGACCAGGACCAGCCCGATGAAGGTGGTATCGAAGGCGAATTTCAGCCCCCCCAACACCGTACTGAGACCGGTCGCGGCGGCGGCGGGCGTCACCGCCTGTTCGAGTCCGCCGATGGCCTGGGTGATGCCGACCACGGTGCCGATGAATCCCAGCAACGGCAGCACCCAGATGGCGAAGCCGATGGGCGCGAAGTTGTGCTGGTGCTGCTGGCCCCGCAGCAGCAGAAAATAGTCGCTCAGGTGGGCGAAATCTTCCCGCGTGCGGGCGTTGCCGTACCAGCGCCGCAGCGCGCCGGGAAAATCATCATCGCCGTCGGCGCGCCGTCCGGATAGATAGCCGAGCCAGTCGAGCCACCGCGCGACGCGCGCGTCAGGGGCTGGACCGAAACGCTGTTGCAGGTGGCGGCGTTCGACGTGCAGGCCCAGATAGTGCAGGGCGGCGTACAGGGTGATCGCGAAAAACAGGCCGATCATGACCTGGCAATAGCCATTGCCGAGGTAGCGATGCAGGCTCGCCGGCAGGTTCGCCAGCGTCTGGAAATGGGCGACGGTCAGCGCCGCAGCCAGCGCGATCAGCGTCGCCACCACCAAAGGCACGATGATCTGGCGTTCGGAGAACAGCCCGCCGGCGCGGGCGATCTCCAGCGGCGGCGAGTCATCGGCCATCGGACGCCGGCTCCAGTTGAGCTTCCAGAACCTCGATCTGGCGTTCGATCTCGGCGCGAGTGGCCTGTAATTCACCGAGTCGAGCGCTGGTTTCCGTATACAGGCGTTCGTAGCGGCGGCGCTCGTCCAGGGTCGGGGCCGCGTCGGCGTGGTTCAGCGCCGTCTCCGCCAGCCCGGCGAGGTGGGCCTGCAACCCATCCAGAGCAGTCAGGAGTTCCCGCACCTCCCGGACGCGCGCTTCCAGGATCGCCCGCTCGGGGTCCTGCTGAACCGTCGCGTCCGGGGCGGCCGCCAGCGGCGCGACACCCGGAAGCATCAGGCTCAATGCCAACACCAGGAGCGCGGCGCGTCCCTGGTTGAAAAGGCGGGAATGCCCGGCGCTCGCAAGATTCACTGCGGAATCGGCGGCTGTTGCGCGGCGTCCGCCGTCTTGACGATGGTTTGCATGTTCTCGTTCAGGCTGGTCAGACCCGCGCTGACCTTTTGCAAGCCTTCGATAGCCTTGTCGGCCTGTCCCAATTCGTAGTAGGCCAGCACGATGTCGCGGTCGGATTCGATGGCGCGCATCAGTGCGACGGAGTTGGCGCGCTCGGTGCTGATCTGATTCCGTAGCTCCCTGGCGGTGTCGAGCTTGGTCTGCCACCCTCGGGCGACGGGCAAAAACGCCGGATTGGCCTCGGATTTTTGCAGCGTCTCCTTGCGGCGCTCTTCCCAGAGTTCCAGCAAGGCACCCAGTTCTTTCCAGATTTCGCTGTCTTCGGCCATGCTGCCATGCACGGCCACGACCGAGGCCAACATGGCATCGAGTACCTGGCCGCCTTTCTCGATCGAGTCGCGGCTGGCCTGGATGTTGGCTTCCAAATCGCTCAGGTTGAGCTGAAGCTGCTGGGCGACGTCGTTGACTTTCTGGAACAGATTGGCCATGTCGGGTTGCGCGGTCGGTTGGGCGACCGCGAATCCCGCCGTCAGCCAGAACAGGAAGGCCAGTACCAGCGATGAGAGTTTCATCTTTTTTTCCTCGGAGTGGTCAGGGTTATCGGAGTCGGTGAAGCCGTTCAGTTGGAAATGGGCGTCGACGTCTTGAGGCTCTCGTGGGTTTTTTGTTCGACGACCGTCATGGCGGTGGTGATGTCGTTCAGGCCCTCGACCACGGCCCGCGCCGCCGCGATGGCCTCCAGAACCTTGCCGATTTTCATTTCCTGGAGGATCACCCGGTGCTGGCGCATGATGGTCGAGAGCTTTTCCTGGGCCAGGGTGCGGCTCTGGTTGAGCCGGTCGTCGACGATGTCGTATTCCTGGATGGCGCGCTCGAGTTGGGCGATGCTCTGCTCGCGGTTCGGGTAGTCCGGAGGTTGCCGCTCGTACCAGCTTTTCAGGACGATGGT
>DAIRDI010000237.1:0-230 GCA_036796235.1 Candidatus Competibacteraceae bacterium
GTTGTCGAAAATCTTGCTGGTTTTCGATTCAGTCAAAGCACCGTGCTCGCGGGTCACTTCATCGATGGCTTTCTCATCCAGCCAGCGGCGCTTGTTGCCGAGGCTGCGTTTCATCGGCGTCCAGCGTTCGCGGGCATCGATCAGTTGAATCTTGCCCTGGCGGTGCGCCTCCTTGCGGTTGCTGAGCACCCAGACGAAGGTGCCAATGCCGGTGTTGTAGAACATCTGCT
>DAIRDI010000237.1:240-5232 GCA_036796235.1 Candidatus Competibacteraceae bacterium
TTCGCTTTCGCCGCTACCCGCGCCGCCGGTGAAGAGCGGCGAGCCGTTGAAGACGATGGCGATGCGCGAGCCGGGCCGGTCGCGGTTGCCTTTTTCCCACGGCTGGAACTTGGCGATCATGTGAATCAGAAACAGCAACGCGCCGTCGTTGATGCGCGGCAGCTTGCCGTTGTAGCCGCGAAAGTGGGGCCAACGGTCGATCTCCTTCTTTTCCCCCTTCCAGTCCACACCGAAGGGCGGATTGGCCAGCAAGTAGTCGAAACGCATGGTGGGGAACTGGTCGTTGGTCAGGGTATTGCCATATTCGATGCGGCTGTCCTTGTGCCCCTTGATCAGCAGGTCGGAAGCGGCGACGGCGTAGGAGCGCGGGTTGTAGTCTTGGCCGTAGGCGATGACGGTCGCGTGTTCGTTGTGGGCGCGGATCCAGTTCTGGCTTTCGGCCAGCATGCCGCCGGTGCCGCAGGCCGGGTCGCAAATTTTGACGATGATGCCTTCCTGGGTCAGCACGTCAGTATCGGGCTCCAGCAACAGGTTGACCATCAGGCGGATGACCTCGCGCGGGGTGAAGTGGTCGCCGGCCGTCTCATTGGCCGCCTCGTTGAAGCGCCGGATCAGGTCTTCGAACACCAACCCCATGGTGATGTTGTCCACATGGTGGGGGTGCAGGTCGATTTCGGCGAACTGCGAAACCACCTGATAGAGGCGGTTGGCCTCTTCGAGCTTTTCGATCTCTTTGTCAAACTCGAATCGCTCGAAGATTTTACGGATTTTTTCCGAGAATCCGTCGATGTAGTCCTCAAGATTATGGACTAGGTTGTCCGGATCGCCCTTGAGCTTGCGGAAATCGAGCGGGCTGTGATTGTGGAAGCCGAGGGGCTGGCCGTCCTCGTCCTTGGCCAACTCGTTGAGCACCCGGTCGATCAGTTGCGGGTCCTTGCCCTTCAACGTCTCGTGGCGCCTCAGCACCGTCTCTTTGGTCGGAGCCAGCACCGCATCGAAGCGGCGCAACACGGTCAGCGGCAACATCACCCGCTCGTACTGCGGCGGCCGGTAAGGCCCGCGCAGCAGATCGGCGACGGACCAGATGAAATTCGCCAGTTGCTGAAAGTTGGCCGGGGCCATCGAGTGAAATCCTTTATTCTTGATGCGAATTTTTCAGTGATGCCCGCGTCCGGCAACCCTAATCCGTGGCGTTGGACCCCATCCGTGCTTACCGCGGGGCGTTGCGATCCACTCTAGCACTGGAAAATCCCCCGGAGGAGTTTTTTGGGAACCGTTGAGGAAGAACTGGGTGTCGGCGGTGTCTACTCGCACTGCGAGATTGTGCGACTTTGCCATCTTCCCTCAGACTTGCGTCGTTCGCTCCAACGCTTGAGATATCCATCCATGCCGCGACGCAGGAGTTGCGGCTACCGCCCGAATCGCTGGTTGAAATGATTTTTTAGAAGCGTGAACTATCATTCCGCCGCGACGCTTGGACTCGGACGGCCCGAGCATCTGGAACAAACCTGCCCCGGCGTGAGTCGCGACATGATCAAACGAGTGTTGCACGCGCGGCGGGGTCAGCTCGTGGCGTGCGTCGGCCGGGGGCCGGGCGCGAAATGGATCAAGCTTGACGACGAGAAGGGGTAATTTCCCCTGAAAGAGGGTAATAAAGAGGGTAATGAAGATGAGCGCCAGAAAAAGAACTTGGGTGTTTCGTCCGGACGTGGGTGGCGTGAAAATCCCTTCCGCGATGCGCTCGCGAATCGCCGAGCGCATCAACCGCCATGCCCAGGCCCGCCATGCCGGGAAATTCATCCGCCTGGATATCCGCTTTCACGGCGTGTTCTGCTACATCGACGCCCACACCGAGCCGGAGGAACCCTCGGCGGAATTACTCAAGATAACGGGCGAAACGCGCGAGCAGTTTCTCGAGCGCATGCGATCGATGCCCATGCATCTCTGTCGGTTGCGCTACTTCGGCGACGAAGAGGCCTGGGGGTTGGCGTTCTATACCTACAGCAACGAACGCTACGAACTGTGCGTGTTCCCCTCTTCAGGGAGTTTTTTTGGCACGGTCGAGGAAGCCTTCGATATAGGCGCCGTTTACCTGCATGGTGATTAAACAGCCGGCGACTGAACCGCCCCGTCTCCGCGAAAACGCTCGGACTCGGACGGCGCGAGCATCAAAACCGTCATCGGATGACATATAATTCTCGGCATACCCCCGTCGACGAGGTCCGATTTCATGCGAACCACACTCAACATCGATGACCAGCTTCTGGCCGAGGCGCGGGACATGACCGGACTGGCTGAGAAAACCGCCTTGATTCGAGAAGCCCTGAAGGCTTTGATCGAGCGGGAGAGCGCCCGCCGCCTGGCGCGACTCGGCGGCAGCGAGCCGCAACTGCAACCGGTGCCTAGAAGGCAGTCCGAACCGTCATGATTCTGGTCGATACTTCAGTCTGGATCGACCACCTGCGCGCGGGCGAACCGTTGTTGGTGGAGCTGCCCGATACCCATCGGGTATTGATTCATTCATCCATTCATCATCGGCGAATTGGCCTGTGGCAATCTGACTAACTTTCAAGTCGGAGTAACCCCCGTGGCGTTACCGCCCAAAATACCGGTCGCGGTGCGCGGCTGCCAAGGCTCGATCGATGGCCAAGCGGTGAACATCGTCTCCGGCGCGCCCTGACATGCGCTTTATCCGCTCCCTGATCACCAACCACCCGCTGGCCAACATCGCCTTCGTGGTGGTGATTTTGATGGGTTCGCTCGCCTATTCGCGGATGCCGCGCGAGCAGGACCCCGAGATCAACTTCAACTGGGTCAACATCTCCACCGCCCTGCCCGGCGCTTCCGCCGAGGATGTGGAAAAGCGCGTCACCAATCCTCTGGAAGACGCGATCCGCAACGTCCAGGACGTGAAGTTCGTGGTCAGTTCCTCGCGCGAGAGCGTCTCGAACATCCTGGTGCGGTTCCGTGAAATCCCGGTGCGAGTGTTCGACAAGCGGGTCAACGACCTGCGTCGCGAAATCCAGAACAAGGCCAACGCCGAACTACCGGTGGAAACTCTGGACCCGCAAATTCTCGAAATCACCACCTCCAACGGCTTCCCCACCGCCATGGTGGTGCTGGTCGGTCAGGCCGACGACGAGCCCCTGCGTTCCACCGCGCGCACCGTGAAGGAAGACCTGGAACGGATTCCCGGCGTCGATCAAGTACTCGCAATGGGTTTTCAGAAACCGGAATTGCGGGTGGAGTTCGCCCCATCCGCCTTGGCCGCGCGCGGGCTAACGGGAGTGGATCTGGCCGAGGCGCTGCGGCTATGGTTTCGCGACGTGTTCGCCGGCAAGATCAAAACCGCGGACGGCGAATGGCTGGTGCGGGTCAGCGGGACTACCGCCGATCCGGAACTGCTGGCGAGTTTCTACGTGCAACCGCCAGGCGCGGCCGACGCGCGGGTGCCGTTGGACGCCGTGGCCCAGGTGCGACGCGGGCGCGAGGAGCCGCGCCAGCTCGCCGCAATGGACGGGCAGCCCGCCGTCATGCTGTCGGTGAACAAGATCAGCTACACCAACACCCTGGATCTGGTGGGCCGCATTCGCGACTACATCGACCGCAAGAACGCGGTGCTGGCCGACAGCGGCCTGAAGCTGGTTCTGGCCGACGACCAGACCGTGGCGACCCGCGAGGCGCTGGGCATCATGCAGAACAACGCCGCCATCGGCCTGCTGCTGGTGCTGGGGGTCTGCTGGCTGTTCCTCGGCGCGCGCATCGCCACGCTGGTGACGCTGGGCGTGGTGTTTTCCGTCACCGGGACTTTCGTGGTGCTGGACGCGGTCGGCTCCACCCTGAACGTATCGGTGCTGCTGGGCATCGTCATCGTGCTGGGCATGTTGGTCGACGACGCGGTGGTGGTGGTCGAGGCCACCTACTTTCGCATGGAACGCGGCATGGCGGCCCTGGACGCCGTCCTGGACGCCTTGCGCGAAGTGGGTCTGCCGGTATTCGCGGCGGTGTCCACCACGATCGCGGCCTTTCTGCCGCTGATGCTGTTGCCCGGCATCGTCGGCAAATTCATGTTCGTGATCCCGTTCGTGGTGACGGTGGGTCTGACGATCAGCTTGATCGAGGCGTTCTGGATGCTGCCCGCCCATGTTAACGGGCTGGGCCGGCACGCCATCGGCCGCTCGCGCACCCAAGCCCTGCGCGAGCGTTGGACGCATCGCGTGCGCGTGAAGTACACCCGGATGCTGATTCATGTGATGCGCTATCCAAAAACCTATCTGGGCCTGGCCTTCGCGCTGTTTCTCAGTGCCGGCGCGGCGGTGGGCGCCGGAATGGTGAAGTTCCAGTTCTTCGCCTTCGACCCGATCCGGCTGTACTACGTCAACGTGGACATGCCGCCGAACGCGCCCATCGAGGAAACCCTGCGGCAGACCCTGGCGGTGGAAGAACGGGTGCGCGCCGGGCTGCGCGACGGCGAGGCCCGCTCGGTCACGTCGCTGGCCGGCATCAAGTTCACCGAAACCGAACCGATCTACGGCGATCAATACGGCCAGATCGCGGTATCGCTCAACCCGGCCCAGCCAGGCGTTCGCGGGCTGGACGAGATCATTGAGGAAATGCGTGCGTCGGTCACCCAAACGCCGGGCCGGGCGGCGGTTTCTTTCCTAAAAATCTCCGGTGGCCCGCCGACCGCCAAGCCGATCAGCGTCAAGGTGCGAACGGACGACCGCGCGGAGTTGCGCGCCGCCGCCGACGCGGTCAAGGCCCTCGTGGC
The DNA here is from genome assembly GCA_036796235.1 of Candidatus Competibacteraceae bacterium. GTDB lineage: Bacteria > Pseudomonadota > Gammaproteobacteria > Competibacterales > Competibacteraceae > REEE01. The sequence goes on from DAIRDI010000237.1 coordinate 5,012, forward strand.
GCAAATCCCCGGCGCCCGCGATGTGGTGGACAACGACACGCCGGGCCGCGACGAACTGAGTGTGCGGGTGGATGTGAACGCCGCCCGCAACGCCGGGCTCGACCCCGGCCTGGTCGCCCGGCTGGTGCGGCTTCACGTGGATGGCGAAGTGGTGGCCGATCTGCGCGATCAGGGCGAGAAAGTGGAATTGCGGGTCCGCGCCGCGCCGCGCACCGTAACCC
>DAIRDI010000238.1:0-5205 GCA_036796235.1 Candidatus Competibacteraceae bacterium
TGGGCGCCTCCAAGTTGCAAATGGTGACCCATCACGTGCTGCCGCTGGCGATGCCGGGTATGCTGACCGGCACCATCATCGGCATGGCCCAGGCGCTGGGCGAGACCGCGCCGCTGCTGATGATCGGCATGGTAGCGTTCATCGTGGACGTCCCCCAGGGGCTGTTCGACCCAGCCACGGTCCTGCCGGTGCAAGTTTTCCTATGGTCCGACCTGCCCGAGCGCGCCTTCGTCGAGCGCACCGCGGCGGCCATCATCGTGCTGCTGGGCTTCATGGTCGTGATGAACGCCGCGGCGGTGCTGCTCCGCAAACGCTTCGAGCGGCGCTGGTAAGCGAACCCTACCCGTTATCAAATTGAGGATTGATCCAGTCATGAACACCACGACTATGGAAACGGAAGCCGCCCTGAACGGGGCGCTGGGCCTTAAAGCCGAGGCGGAACCAACCGTGCTAACCGGCTACGAAGACCGGCGCACGGTGGGCAAGATCACCGTGGACAACCCGAAAATGGTCTGCCGGAACGTCGATGTCTATTACGGCGAAAAGCAAGCCATCAAGAACATCAGCCTCGACATCGGCGCCAACGAGGTCATTTCCTTCATCGGCCCGTCCGGTTGCGGGAAATCCACCTTCCTGCGCTGCCTGAACCGGATGAACGACACCATCGACATTTGTCGGGTGACGGGCGAGCTGCGGCTGGAAGGGCAGGACATCTATGACAAGGACCTGGACGTGGTGCAGTTGCGCGCCCGGGTCGGCATGGTGTTTCAAAAGCCGAATCCTTTCCCCAAATCCATCTATGAGAACATCGCCTACGGACCGCGCATTCACGGCCTGACCAGCAGCAAGGCGGAACTGGACGACCTGGTGCAACGCAGTCTGGAGCGCGCTGGCCTGCTGAAAGAGGTGCATGACCGTCTGCAAGAGCCAGGGACGGGCCTGTCCGGCGGCCAGCAGCAACGACTGTGCATCGCCCGCGCCATCGCCATCAATCCCGAGGTGATCCTGATGGACGAGCCCTGCTCGGCGCTGGACCCCATCGCCACCGCCAAGATCGAGGAGCTGATCGACGAGTTGCGGGCGAACTACACCATCGTCATCGTCACCCACTCCATGCAGCAGGCCGCGCGGGTCTCTCAGCGCACCGCCTATTTCCACTTGGGCGATTTGATCGAGATCGGTGAAACCGACATGATTTTCACCAATCCCAAACACAAGCTCACCGAAGATTACATCACCGGCCGCTTTGGCTGATCCCGAAGCCCATCCCGAGTCCGACCGGAGTTTCCGACGATGTCCATCAGTCAAGATGCCCATACCGTCAAACAATATGACCTCATGCTCGCCAACCTGCGCAACCTGGTGCTGGAAATGGGCGGGATAGTCGAAGAGCAACTCAAAAAAGCCATTTTCGCGCTGAACGAGGAGGACTTGACCGCCGCCCGCGAAGTCATCGCCCGCGACCGGGTCGTGAACGGTCTGCAAATCAGGGCCGACGAAGAAAGCATTACCCTGATCGCCTTGCGCCAGCCGGTCGGCAGCGATTTGCGGATGGTCATGGCGTTGTTCAACACCGTGGCCGACCTGGAACGGATCGGCGACGGCGCCAAAAAAATCGCCCGGATGACCGTCCAGATCTTCGACAGCGTCAGCAGCTCACCCAGCGCCGTGCTGCTGCGCGATGTGGCGCCGACGGCCGAACTCGCGCAGGGGATGCTGCACGGCTGTCTCGACGCTCTGGTCCGGCTGGATGTGGAAAAGGCCCTGGAAATCTCTCGGGGCGATGGGGAACTGGACCAGGAGTTCCAGTCGGCCCTGCGGCGGCTGATCACCTACATGATGGAGGACTCGCGCGTCATCGGTCACGCCATTCATGTGGTCTTCATCATCAAGGCGCTGGAGCGGATCGGCGATCATTGCAAGAACATCGCCGAACATATCGTGTATCTGGTCGAGGGCAAGGACGTGCGGGAGGCCAGGGCCGACACGAACCTCACGATACCGGCGCCCAATACCCTGGAAAAGCAGCCGTAACTCTCCCCTCCCCGCCCGCCCGCCCGCCCGCCCGCCCGCGGGAGAGGGGAGTTTTTATAGGGCTTCTGAGAAAAGAGGCTGGAGCAGATAGGAAAATTTCGCGAGATTGATAACGACCGATGAGCAAGCTGACCACGCCCTATTACCTGATCGATGAAAAAAAACTACAGAACAACTTGAAGATCATTCAGCACCTGCGTGAAGCTTCCGGGGCAAAGGCGGTGCTGGCGCTGAAATGTTTTTCAACCTGGGGCGTGTTCGACCTCATGCGGTCGTATCTGGATGGAACCACCAGCAGTTCCTTGTTTGAAGCCCGGTTGGGCTATGAAAAATTCAAAAAGGAAGTCCATGCCTACAGCGTCGGCTTCTCGGAAAAAGAGATCAAAATCGTCAGGAAATTCGCCGATAAGGTGATCTTCAATTCAATCTCCCAGTTGACGATGCACCATCGCCTGGTTCACGGACTGAAACTGGGATTACGGGTTAACCCCGGCATCAGCTATTCGCATTTCGATCTGGCCGACCCGGCGAGAAAATATTCCCGACTGGGCATCGTCGACCACAAGGAAATTCTGAAGGTCTCTTCCCTTCTCAGTGGGTTGATGTTTCATTTCAACTGTGAAAACGACGACTTTGAAAGTATTGCCACCGCGATTGACTTCATCGGCCAGCATTATGGCTCGTTGCTCGAACGAATGGCTTGGGTCAGCTTCGGCGGCGGTATCGCCTTTACGAACGACGGCTATCCGCTCGATGCATTCGGCGCAAAGTTGAAGGCGTTCAGCGACCAATTCGGCGTTCAAATCTACCTGGAACCCGGCGAGGCGGCGATCACCGGTTGCGCGGAACTGGTCACCACGGTCCTGGATGTGGTGCATAACGAAATCGACATCGCCATCGTCGATGCCTCGGTCGAAGCGCACATGCTGGATCATCTGATCTATCACACGACGCCGAAAATCGCCGCTCCCGAACCGGGACCGCATCGAATGATGGTCGCCGGCCGAACGTGTTTGGCGGGCGATGTGTTCGGCGAACACGGCTTCCACAAGCCTCTGGCCATCGGCGAAGAGGTCCGTATCGCCGACGCCGCGGGCTACACCATGGTCAAGAAAAACTGGTTTAACGGCCTGCCCATGCCCTCGATCGTCGTCCGCCGTCTGGATGGGGCCGTGGAACTGGTTCGGAAATTCAGTTATAAGGATTTCAAACACAGCCTCTCGTAAAGCTTCAGGAGAATCATTGGCTATGATGAAAAAGAACCTGCTTATCATCGGCGCGGGTGGAGTCGCGCACGTCGCGGCGCATAAGGCCGCGATGAACAACGCGGTACTGGGAAATATCTGTATCGCGTCGCGGACCCTGGCGAAATGCGACGGGATCATCGACAGCGTCAGACGGAAAGGTCATATCCAGGACCCAACGCAGACCCTGTATTCACGGCAACTCGACGCCCTCGACATTCCGGCCACCGTGCGCCTGATTCGGGAGACGGAGTCCGCGATCGTGGTCAATCTCGGCGCGGCGTTTATCAACATGTCGGTTCTGGAAGCGTGCCTGGAGACGGGCGCGGTCTATATCGACACCGCGATTCACGAGGAACCGGACAAGGTCTGCGAGACCCCACCCTGGTACGCGAATTACGAATGGCAGCGGAAGGACCGCTGCGCGGAACGGGGACTGACGGCCATCCTGGGCGCGGGATTCGATCCGGGCGTGGTCAACGCCTACTGCGCCCTGGCGGTGAAGCGCTACTTCGACCGGATCGATACGATTGATATTCTCGATGTCAACGCCGGCAGCCACGGCAAGTATTTCGCCACCAACTTCGACCCGGAGATCAACTTCCGCGAGTTCATCAAGGTCTGGACCTGGATCGACCGCCAGTGGAAGGAATACCCCACGCATTCCGTCAAGCGCACCTACGACTTTCCGGTCGTCGGTCCCTGCCCCATTTACCTGAACGGGCACGATGAACTGCACTCGCTCTCGAAGAATATCGACGCGAACAGCATCCGATTCTGGATGGGCTTCGGCGATCACTACATCAACGTCTTCACCGTGCTCCGCACCCTCGGCCTGCTCTCGCACCTGCCGGTGACCCTGACCACCGGTCAGGAGGTCGTGCCGCTCAAGGTGGTCAAGGCGCTGCTGCCCGACCCGCAGACCCTCGCGCCGGGCTATACCGGCAAGACCTGCATCGGCAACTTCGTCAAGGGCTGGAAGAACGGCAAGGAACGAGCGGTCTTTATTTACCAGGTCTCGGACCACAAACAATGCTACGAAGAGGTCGAGTCGCAGGGCATCAGTTACACGGCTGGCGTCCCGCCCATCGCGGCGGCCCTGCTCGTGGCCCAGGGCGTTTGGGACCCAAATACCATGGTCAATGTCGAAGAACTCGACCCGGAACCGTTCATCGCGCTGTTGGACCGGATCGGCCTGCCGACCGAGGTCAAGGAAATCGAACCGGGCGGTCCGGAAGCGTTCGATGGCGCGGTCCGGGATTTGGCAACGGAACTGGCGGAATCGACCGCCACGGTCACCATCTCGGCGGCGAATCCCATGATCGCCCTGGCGCCCAAGCCCGCAACCCCAAGGTAAGGCCATGAACCTCGATTACTACACCTCGGCCGAATGGGAAAAAATTCTGGCGTTCTCCAAAACCCGGGAGACGCCGTTTTTAATCATCCTCATGGACCGGGTGCAACGGAAATTCGAGGAGTTCCGCGCCGGTTTTCCCGACGCGAAAATTTATTACGCGGTCAAGGCCAATCCGAGTACCGAGGTGTTGTGCTTGTTGCGGGATCTCGGCTCCTATTTCGACGTTGCCTCGATTTACGAACTCGACAAGGTGCTGGATCTCGGCGTGACGCCCGACCGTGTCAGCTTCGGCAACACCATTAAAAAAGCCCGGCATATCGGCGAAGCCTACGACAAGGGAGTCCGGTTGTTCGCGAGCGACTGCGAGACTGATATTCGCAATCTCGCCAAGGAAGCCCCCGGCTCGCGAGTCTTTTTGCGCGTCCTGATGGATGCCGTCACTTCGGACTCGGATTGGCCGCTCTCGCGCAAATTCGGTTGCCAGCCGCGGATGCTGATCGATTTGGCGCTGCTAGCCGCCGATTTGGGGTTGGAGCCCTACGGCGTGTCGTTTCATGTCGGCTCGCAGCA
>DAIRDI010000239.1:0-3071 GCA_036796235.1 Candidatus Competibacteraceae bacterium
CTAAAGTTACAATTTTTCGGGGGGCTGGGCCATGAACCCAACGACCATGGGCGTCGAAGAGGAAGATGTCGAGCGGCGGAATCTGGAAGCCGATGAGGCGTGGGCGGAGTATCGGCGTACCGGGCAATTCGTCAGCAACGAAGCCATGACCGAATGGCTGGACACATGGGGAACGGATCAGGAAGGCCCATGCCCGAACCTCCAACAGTCCTGATCTGGACGCCCGCCGCTAGAGCCGACCTGATCCGCCTGCGTAGCTTCATCGATCCGCACCATCCCGAGGCGGCGCGCAGAGCCGCCGAGGCTATCAAGGAAGGGGCAAAGCTTCTGATCGCACATCCGGCCATCGGTAAGCGGGTGGAGGAACGGCAGGATCGTGAGTTACTGATACCGTTTGGCAACTGCGGTTATGTCTTACGCTATCGTCTGGAAGATCAAGTCGTGTTCATCCTCCGTGTCTGGCACGGTTTGGAGAAACGCGAAGGATCACAATAGCGCTGATGAACACGATAACCATTCCAGATTGATTTTTCTGATCTTGATCGAGAACTGGCGCGTGGCTAAATACCGTGTTGCAACTTGGGTTGCCGGTTGTTTGGTAACTCAACTATGCATAGGAATTGATATGCCCACTATCAGTATGTTCTATGGCATTTTGGTGGCTATGTATACCCTTGACACCGACAAGCATCACTTGCCTCATATTCATGTTCGCTACAACGAATTTAAGGTCGTGTTGGGTATTCCTGAAGGCGAAGTTTTAGAAGGAAATCTCCCTAACCGGCAGATGAAGTTGATACAAGCATGGATTGAGTTGCATCGTGATGATCTCATGGCCGATTGGATTTTGGCGTCGAGTGGTCAAACACCTTTCAAGATTGATCCCCTGCGTTAATTGGAGATTTCATCATGACGCCTGATGTTGTTCGCGTTAAAGCCTTGCCTGACTATTGTCTTGAAGCAGATTTTGCGACAGGTGAGCGGCGTTGGTTTGATATGAAAAGCTATCTGGCTTATCCGGCTTTTGCCCCGTTGGCGGAAGACAATTTGTTTATGAGAGCGCATGTAGTGGGTGGCGTCGTCACCTGGAACGATGAAATTGATTTATCGCCCGATACGCTTTATTTACGAGGTCGTCCACTTGACGAATAGAAAAACCCCGCGGTCCGAGCGCCAAGAGTCCGCGTATGAAAGTGGTGATTTATGAAACCGGTTTCCACCGGCTCGCGTAGGGCGAGGCTTCAGCGCTCCCGCGCGTCCGCCGGCCAGAAGTCGGCGGATAGAATTTGCGCCTCCGACCAGGGGCATCTTTCGGGAAAATAGGCGAGTCCCGTTTCCTGAGCCGCCTGGGCCAGCGCATCGGCCCAGACGTCTTCCCACCAGTCGCTCTGCTGCAAGTCGGCCTTGAGGCTGGGCGTTTTGGCAAGCCGGCGGTTGATGCCGTGCCGTTGGTTGCGAATCGTGACTTGCCACGAAGCGCTCCGGCGCTCGGGCTGGTGCGCCCATTTCAGTAGGTGGGCCAACAGGATCGCCATGCGGTTGATCAGTTCGCGCTGTTCGCTTTTGCCCACGTCTTCGATCTCATCCGCCAGATGTTCCAGATCCAATCGGTCGAAACGGCCGGCCTTCAGCCATTGTGCCTGCTCGCGAGACCAGGCGACGATGTCGGTTTCGTAGTCATGCGGGTTCGGAATCGCCATCTGTTGCTCCTGATAAGGTTGCGGCGCCGTCAATCCGGCCAGTAGTCCGGATCGAGGGTTTGTTCGAGGCTGAAGGGGCTGGTGGCGGGGAAGGTCGGATCCGGCAGGGCGGTTTCCCGGCGGGCGATCAGGCGCGCGTCGCCGTAGGCGTCGTCGTGGGCTTTCGGGAGCCGGGGGTGGAGGCTGGGGTTGTCGGCGAGCAGCCGGCTCAACCGGCGGCGCTGTTCCCGGATAGTGGTTTCCCAGCTGACGCCGCGCCGTTCGGGTTGGTATCGCCACTTGAGCAGGTGCGCCAGCAGGACGCCCAACCGGCTTTCCAGTTCCCGGATCTGGCTTTTGCCCATGTCCTCAATCTCGTCGATCAGGTTCGATACGTCCAGTTGCTCGAGGCGCCCGGTCCGGAGTAGCTGGGCCTGCTGGCGAGTCCAGCCGAAGAAGTCGGTGTCGTGCAAGGGAGTGCTCATGATGCATTCCTCAAGGGTCAGCGGTCTTACAATAGCTTAGCACCGGGGGAGAGAGGTTATCCTGTTGCTATGCAGGCTAACGGGTTGTTGACCTGAAAAGGTCTTTTTGCCAGACTTGGTCTGTTGACAAGACCTTTTGAAGGGGATTCCTATGCCCGCGATTAATCTCAACGAAGCCAAAGCCAATCTGTCCAAGCTGGTGGATGCCGCGCTCGCCGGCGAGGACATCATCATCGCCAAAGCGGGCCAGCCAGTCGTGCGGCTGACGCCGGTCGAGGGCCTCGCGCCCCGGCGTCCCGGCCTCGCCAAGGGTCGGATCACCGAGGCGTTCTTCGAACCGTTGCCGGAACGAGAACTTGCCGCATGGGAAGCGTAGCCGACTACCTGCTGGATACGCACGCGCTGCTGTGGTGGCTCTTTGATGACCCGCGGCTATCGAGCGCCGCGCGTCAAGCCATCGCCCATCCCGAACATCGCCTCTGGGTCAGCGCCGCCTCGGCTTGGGAAATCGCCACCAAGGCCCGATTGGGCAAGCTGCCGGAGGCCGGCGACGTACCGGCGCGGTTGGAATACTACTTGCGCAAGGCCCGGTTTGCGGAACTGGCGGTCACGGTGGGCCACGGGTTGCGCGCGGGTGCGTTGCCAGGTCCCCATCGCGATCCTTTCGACCGGATGTTGATGGCGCAATCGCTGGCGACGGGTTATCCGCTCATCACGGCGGACCCGATCTTTGGCGAGTATGGCGTCGCCGTGCTCTGGTAGCCCGCGCTTCTCACGGTGCGTCCGGGTCCACGCCCAACTGCCGCAATCGTGCGGCCAGGCGTTCGGCGCGCTGCTGGGCGGCTTCGGCCTGCTGCTGGGCGGCTTCGGCCTGCTGCTGGGCGGCTTCGGCCTGCTGCTGGGCGGC
>DAIRDI010000239.1:3171-5184 GCA_036796235.1 Candidatus Competibacteraceae bacterium
TTCGGCCGCGGTGGGCAACAGCACGCCGTCCGGGGTGAACCAGCGCAGCCAGGTCGTCGTGACGCCTTGGTAAGTTCCCGTCCAGCGGCCCAGGCTGAGGTTCAGGGCCGGGCTGTGGAGGCGGTCCCGGGAATCGGCGGCCAAGGGTTGGTAGTCGCCGCCGTGCAGGATGAAGCCGGCGAAGTCCGTCGGGTCGAAGGGGTCGTACCAGTAGTATTCGGGGACGTGGACCTGGCGGGCGTAGAGGGTTTTCTTGGCGGTTTTGTCGTACCGGGCGGTGCTGGCGGACAGCAGTTCGATCACTAGGTCCGGTCCTTTGCCCTGTTCCCAGACCACCCAGCTTTTGCGCTCGCCGCGCGGTACGTCGAGCGCCACGAAGCAATCCGGGCCGACGAAGAGGTTGTCGCTGGCTTGCGCCAGGCTGTAGTAGAGAAACATGTTGCCGCCGGTAAAGCCGTCGCCCCGCGCCTCCAGCCAGCGATCCAGGGTCTCGATCAACAGGGCCATCTGGAATTGGTGGCGTGGGGATTCCATGGGGATACCGTCATCGTAGGGGAGATCGTCTTGGGTGGGGGGCAGGGCCGGGATTTCCACCGGCGTGAGGGGTGGTGGGGGGGGGATCAGTAGTAGGGACATGTGATCGGCTCCTGAAGGTTGAGTCGGCGGCGCCGTCAGTCCGGCCAGTAGTCCGGGTCGAGGGTTTGTTCGAGGCTGAAGGGGCTGGTGGCGGGGAAGGTCGGTTCCGGCAGGGCGGTTTCCCGGCGGGCGATCAGGCGCGCGTCGCCGTAGGCGTCGTCGTGGGCTTTCGGGAGCCGGGGGTGGAGGCTGGGGTTGTCGGCGAGCAGCCGGCTCAACCGGCGGCGCTGTTCCCGGATAGTGGTTTCCCAGCTGACGCCGCGCCGTTCGGGTTGGTATCGCCACTTGAGCAGGTGCGCCAGCAGGACGCCCAACCGGCTTTCCAGTTCCCGGATCTGGCTTTTGCCCATGTCCTCAATCTCGTCGATCAGGTTCGATACGTCCAGTTGCTCGAGGCGCCCGGTCCGGAGTAGCTGGGCCTGCTGGCGAGTCCAGCCGAAGAAGTCGGTGTCGTGCAAGGGAGTGCTCATGATGCATTCCTCAAGGGTCAGCGGTCTTACAATAGCTTAGCACCGGGGGAGAGAGGTTATCCTGTTGCTATGCAGGCTAACGGGTTGTTGACCTGAAAAGGTCTTTTTGCCAGACTTGGTCTGTTGACAAGACCTTTTGAAGGGGATTCCTATGCCCGCGATTAATCTCAACGAAGCCAAAGCCAATCTGTCCAAGCTGGTGGATGCCGCGCTCGCCGGCGAGGACATCATCATCGCCAAAGCGGGCCAGCCAGTCGTGCGGCTGACGCCGGTCGAGGGCCTCGCGCCCCGGCGTCCCGGCCTCGCCAAGGGTCGGATCACCGAGGCGTTCTTCGAACCGTTGCCGGAACGAGAACTTGCCGCATGGGAAGCGTAGCCGACTACCTGCTGGATACGCACGCGCTGCTGTGGTGGCTCTTTGATGACCCGCGGCTATCGAGCGCCGCGCGTCAAGCCATCGCCCATCCCGAACATCGCCTCTGGGTCAGCGCCGCCTCGGCTTGGGAAATCGCCACCAAGGCCCGATTGGGCAAGCTGCCGGAGGCCGGCGACGTACCGGCGCGGTTGGAATACTACTTGCGCAAGGCCCGGTTTGCGGAACTGGCGGTCACGGTGGGCCACGGGTTGCGCGCGGGTGCGTTGCCAGGTCCCCATCGCGATCCTTTCGACCGGATGTTGATGGCGCAATCGCTGGCGACGGGTTATCCGCTCATCACGGCGGACCCGATCTTTGGCGAGTATGGCGTCGCCGTGCTCTGGTAGCCCGCGCTTCTCACGGTGCGTCCGGGTCCACGCCCAACTGCCGCAATCGTGCGGCCAGGCGTTCGGCGCGCTGCTGGGCGGCTTCGGCCTGCTGCTGGGCGGCTTCGGCCTGCTGCTGGGCGGCTTCGGCCTGCTGCTGGGCGGC
>DAIRDI010000240.1:0-5181 GCA_036796235.1 Candidatus Competibacteraceae bacterium
TCTTGAGTCCATCGTGTATTATGAGTCAAAGCAAGCCGGGCTGGGTGCCTCGTATCTTGCGGAGTTTGAAAGAACCATGAGCGACGCCTGTGGGGCGCCACACAGATACCCGATTGAGAAACACCCTGATGTCCGGCGCATCAGAATGAATAGGTTCCCGTTTGCCGTGTTATTCCGGGAATCATCAGGTACTGTTCAGGTGCTGGCTGTTGCTCACAATCGTCGGCGTCCGCAATATTGGCTGGGAAGGCTCTAACCAGCCCATCCATCCGACGCCAAAAAGCGGCGCGGCTGATGGGCAGCGTTATGCGGCATGAGGGAGGTGTGCGTGGAGGTTGAGCCGGTGACTGTAGACTTTCCACTCCGTGGCGAGTGGGAAGCCGAACATACGCCCGCCGAACGGGTACCAAGTCACGGTACCGAACAACTAGGTCAGTCTTATGCTTTCGATTTCGTGCGTATCGAGAATGATCGAAAGGGCCTTAAGTTCTTCCGTGGATCAATGCTGCGGTATTTTCTCTTAGGCGTGAAGCTTGATGAATGCTATGGGTGGTCCGAGCCCATCTTCGCCCCCTTTTCAGGAACGGTCGTTGCTGCGAAAGACGGGTGGCCCGAACGGAAACGGCTGCATCTTCTTCGTGATCTTGCCGTGGTGCTGAAAAATGCCTTGGTGTTCGACCCGAAGCGGACAAACGATCTCAGGCCGTTGTTAGGAAACCACGTCATTCTGGAAATGCCCGAGAAAGAGGTATATGCCTTCTTCGCCCATGCCCGCTTTGGCTCCATACGGGTTCGAGAAGGTGAAGAGGTGCGCATCGGCCAACAGCTCGCGGAAGTGGGCCACTCCGGTAATTCCACAGCACCTCATCTTCATTTTCACATCATGGACAGAGCAAATATTCTTGAGGCGAAGGGCCTGCCATGTCAGTTCAGGGAGTACGAAGCGCTACACGACGGCGGATGGCGCAAGGTTACCAATGGGATTCCCGGGAAGAGGGAGTTTGTCAGATATGCCCCATAACACGTCGATCAACCTGACTTGCTGCGTCGGCGCTTCGCGCCTTGCAGCTCGCAGGTTAGCTCGGCGCGAGCATCCAGTAACTTAACTGCCGAGCAAAAATTTAAGCAGGAGGTAAAGATGGCAAAGTGTCCTATATGCAATTCAAGGAAAGGCAAGAGGAAGTGCCTAATTACAGATGGTCTGATTTGTAGCCTGTGCTGTGGAAATACAAGAACAGAAGAGATGTGTTCAGAATGTGTATTTTATCAGAAACCAAAAAAGAACTATAATGAAGTGCCTGCGTATTCTGTTTCTGAGATGGATGGCAATATGAGGCTTGAATCTTACGGAAATTCAATAGAAGGTGCTTTATGCGCGTATGACATGGAAAACGGGGGAAACCTGAATGACAGCGATGCAATTAGAATTATCGAGTTGCTTATTGATAAATATCACTTTCAAGACCAAGAAATTGAACAGGAGCATCAGACAATTGTCAATGGACTTAATTATGTTGACGAATCAATAAGAGAAGATTTAAAACACGTTGAAAATGAAGAAATTGTAAAGGTCTTAGGGGTCATCCGATTTGTAGCCAAACGAAGAACAAAAACAGGACGAGAATATATGAATGTAATTCATCGATATGTAGGACAGCGAGTTGGTTCTGGTGTTTTTTTACGGCAATGAATGATGCTAACAAATCAAGAACACTACCCTCCAATACTAGCAGGGCGACGGACAGTATCCGCCACCATGTAGCGCCTCATCCGGTACGGCGGCTTTTATTCACATCTTCCGAAAGCCAGGCCTTGATCAGTGATTGATAAGGCATGTCACGCTTGTTCGCTTCGATTTTGATCCGATCAAGCAGTGCTTCCGGCAGACGTAACGATATTGTTTTGGTAGAGGGTTTCAATTTTGGAAAAGAAGCAGATTGAGCGTGGCTCCAGTCTACGTAATCAGTGGAATCATGGTTTTCCCAGAACTCTCTTTCTTCCACCTCATTTTTGAACTCAGGCATCTTTTTTAGTTTGTTCATAAATCGCCCTCTCTTTAAGGTGCATATCACGAGCGGAAATTACTCGAATTAGTGTGCCGCCATCTCTCAAGGTAAAGGTAACATGCACCAACCGTGCATCGTCAGTTTCACCAAGGGCATGATAACGGGCTTCTGCTTGGCTGTGTTTATCGTCTTCCAGCACCAGAAGCGGCTCATTGAAGAAAATTTGCTCGGCTTCGGTTTGGCCAACACCGTGCTTTTCCGCATTCTTGCGGGAGCTGCCTTCATCCCAGTCAAAGCCTGTTACGTGCGCCAAATCGATCATAAATGTAAATTATCAAAATATACACCGCTGTCAAAAGGCGCTAAAAACGCCATCCACCGGATGCCAAGACCGGTGGCGTGCGCGCTTAGCGTGGACGCCGCGTGACCCCGGCGCACATCAATGAAAAATGGTTCTCACCCGGCGGTCCCCATGAGCGGCGCGGGCGGAAGCGTTGAAGGCGGCCTGCGGATTCAGATCGCGGTCGAGGATGAGATCATCACGGCGGTTGTGCTGACTTCAACCCGTCCGGTCAGCGCCTGCTCGATTCTTGTAGGTCGCCGGCTCGCCGAAGCGATGACGTTGTTACCGCGCCTGTTCAGCCTGTGCGGCGCGGCGCAGGCGGTCGCGGGACTCCAGGCCGCGGAAAGCGCGCTCGGTCTGCGCGTTACTCCCGCCCAAACCGCCGCCCGCCAGATGCTGGTCGTCGCCGAGGCGCTCGAACAAACGCTCTGGCGCATCCTGTGGGATGGCCCAAGCCGGATCGGCGGCAATCCAGACTTGGCTTGCTGGAAGCGATTGCGGCAAGTCTTGCTTTCTCTGCGACGACTGCTGTTTCCCGATCCCGTCTGGACGCACGTCGGCGGCGCGCGGTTGACGCCTAATCGATCTGAATTGAGCGTGGCGCTGGATGAAATTGTTAATGGGGTTCGGGAAGCGGTGTTAGGTCCGTCGATGGACGACGGACCGTTAGCGGATCGACCGCGTTTCGAGCGCTGGTTGCGCGCCGCCGAGACCTCGGCCGCTAAGACCCTGCGTTTTACCCGCGACCGCGGTCTGGCCGATTTTGGTCGTAGCGCCGTGGAACCCTTGCCGGAATTTGATCCCGCGCGGTTCGAGCAGCCGTTGGCGAACGATGCGGACTACTCCTTCTGCGCGCGCCCCAATCTTGCAGGCCGGGTCGGCGAAACCGGGGCCCTGGCCCGCGGTTGGAACCATCCGCTGATCGCCGCGCTGCGCGCCGATTACGGCAACGGCTTGCTCGTGCGCCTGACCGCCCGGCTCGTCGAGTGTGAATCGCTGATCGCCGAATTGCGCGAGCAGGCGAGCAGGCTGGACGATGAAAATCCCGCACCCGCGGCGACGGAACCCGCCAGCGGTTCCGGTTTGGGAGTGGTGGAATGCGCGCGTGGGCGGCTGGTCCATTGGCTGGCGATGACGGAGGGGCGGGTGAGCGCGTACCGGATTCTCGCGCCCACCGAATGGAACTTTCATCCGGAGGGTCCGCTGGCGCATGGGCTGACCGGAGCGCGGGGCGGGCCAGGAACGAATATTCGGCAAGCCATCGAATTGTTCGTCACCGCGCTCGATCCCTGCGTGGCTTTCGAAGTCGATGGACCCTGGAGAAAAATAGGTTAACGACTTCGCCATATCCCACAACCCAACAGGTCGGATTGTTCCCGGAAATCCCCTAAGGTTGTATCCCCAGCTCGCGCCAGAGAAAGTCGTAGGAAACCGGCGGGCGATTCTGGTCCCGGGCCTGGCGCGCCTCGCCGTGTTCGTAGGTCCGCAGCAGAAATTTCACCTGTTCCAGGCCCTCCGGGGTCTTGATCGCCGCGCGCGGGGTTTGGTCGGCCAGGGCCGGGATCGGCTGGTCGGCCCAGCCGGCGTAAGCGTTATGAAGGCTGGTCTCGATGATTTGGGTGAGCGCCTCCGGTGAGAGTTGCGCCGGGGTTGCCGGTGCCGGAGCCGGGCTGGACCGGGGACGCGCGAGCAGGCTTCTAGGATCGGACAGCTCCCGGCTGACGAAGGTGACCGCCGAGCCCGCGACGCCCTCGAACCAGGGCCGCCCCGCATCGGCATACGCTTGCGTGCGATAGGACGCCTTGAGCCGGTCTGGCCGGGAACCCGGTTCGATGGAGAGACTCCGCCGCCACATGCCATCTTGGCCTTCGAAGACGCGGCTCCAACCCTCGGTGCGATTCCCTTCCACATCGGTCTCGGCGGACATGGCGCGCTCCAGCGCGCTCCAGTCGCGGACTCGATAGTGATCGGTGATCAGCAGGAGGGGCTCCCCCGTCAGCTTGTCGACCAGCCGGGGAATTTCGGGCGGGGTCAACAACCTCTCGAGCCAGAAACCCGGCAGGATCGTGCCCAGGATCTCCTTGGCGTCCGGAGAATCCGCCGCCACGCCTTCCAGTTCGCGCTGAAGTTCCTCGATCAGCTCCAGGCCGTGCAGTCTGGGAATCATATAAACCGCGCCGGAGAGGAGGAAATGATCCTCGACCGGGACCAGTCGCGCCCCCAGCAAGTCGAACTTGACCGCCTGCCGCGAGCCAGCTTTTTCCCGGATCAGAACCGGGGGCCGTTCCGGAAAGAGCACATCCCGCAGGCGCAGGGACTCGCCCGGAATCACCTCGACCACCTCGTAAAGCCCGAGCGAGGCGGCCATCAGGTTCTCGAGCCAGCCCCGCTGTTCCACCGATAACAAGGGACCGCCGCGCTCGAGCACCAGGTCGGCGACGCGCTGCTCTCGACCTTCGAGGGTGAGGTAGCCATCCGCCAGCAGCCATTCCATGGCGTTCGCCATGATGCCTTCGAACGAATCACGCGGCAGGTTCCCCAGGGTCTCGTATTCGTCGTCGGTGAGTTCGCCGAAAAATCCGTCGTCGAGCGCCTCGCGGACCGGCTGTTCGTACCGCGCCGTGAGCCACTGGATGGCTTTGGGGACCGCCTCGGCCCGATCGCTCGCGGCCGGGATGGATTCGGTCTTCAGACAGCACTGTTTGTACTTCTTGCCACTGCCACAGGGGCAGGGATCGTTGCGTCCTGGTTTATTCGTGCCCATGCTGTTTCAGTCCCCTTTATGGTTGAGGCGAGAGCGGGAAATCCCACTCGAGGCGGGAGAAATCGCTT
>DAIRDI010000241.1:0-1356 GCA_036796235.1 Candidatus Competibacteraceae bacterium
GTCCTCCAGGGTATTCATCTGGATCTGCATGTCCAGTCGCTCGCGTTCCCACGCTTCCCGAAGCTGTTCCAGTTGATCGTCCAATTGCTTCCTTTCCCGCTGCGACACCTGCTCCTGATCATCGATTTGCGAGCTATGCAACAGCATGCTTTCCCGCTCCCGACTCCAGTCTTCGCTCTCCCGGGCATAGCGGTCCTGCAAAGCCACCTGCTCCTGTTCCAGGCGGGCGACAGCTTCACGCAACCGGGTCACCTCACGGAGATGGGTCTGCTGTTCCCGATCGAATCGCGCCTGTAAGTCAGCATCCTGCCGCTCCAGTTCGGAATAGCGCTCCTTGATTTCGGCCAGATCGCTTTCGAGGCGTTTTTGCTGGACCAGCAACGCTTGACGCGCTTGATAGGCCGCCGACTGCTGGCCGAGCAGCGAGCTTTGCAAGTCATTATTGCTGGCTTGCGCGTCCGCAAGTTCCGTCTGAAGGTCCCGGTGGGCGTTCCGCAAACCCTGATAGGGCCATAGATAGACCAGGATGCCCCCAGCCACCAACCCCGCGACTGCCCCGATGATCAAATTAATCATGTCCGCCATGGCTCATCATCCACTGGTTGAGATCGGTGTTCCTAGCGCAGCAACCCATAGGCCAGCAGCGCCGCTCCGATGCCGGCCGCCGCGGCCCAGCCGGCCGCCAGATAAATACGCCGCCGCAAATCGCTCTGGGCGTCCGCCCACAGCCGCCGCGCTGCTTCCTGGGCCGCCGCCACGGCGTTTGCTTCTTTAGCGTCAGCGGCCGCAGCCTCGCCGGTCGCCGCCGGCATCGCCTCCCGGACAATTTCCAGCGCGGCTTCACGGGCGACCGCGCCCGCTTTCTGAGTTGCTTCGGCAAAGCGCGCGCTCAATTGGCGCACGAGCCGTTCGGAGAGCTCGTGCAACTGGCTTTGGCAAACCTCGGTCGCCACCTCCCGCGCCAACCCTTCGATCGCGACTCGCTCCTCATGCCGAATCACCTCCAACCGGCTTTCCAGCAGGGACGGTAGTTGAGCCTGAATCGCGGCATCCACCGCTGGTTCAAAATCGCCGGGTTGCGCCGGCGGCGGCCGCCACTGCATCAAACGCGCCTCGCAGACCCGGGTAGCCGCCTGCTCGCCGATCTGCTCCTGCCTTGCCTCCAGATCGCGTCGCAGCCTGGCGACTACATCATTGATCAACGGCAGAACTTGGGACTCGATCGCCTCGTAGAAAACCTGCTCGGCCTTTTCAAGCGTGACTTTCTCAACCCATTCGACCGTAACCGCGTTCTCCTTGGGAGCCGGAGCGCCAGCGATCGGCGAGGGGACAGGCGCGGTCGGCGACACCGATTTC
>DAIRDI010000241.1:1366-5180 GCA_036796235.1 Candidatus Competibacteraceae bacterium
TTTCCGCGCGGCGTCGAAGGCCGCGTGCATGTGGTCGAGGAGCGCCCTGAGGGTTTCCGGTATCGCCGGTTTGAGCAATACCCCGATAGCGCCCGCCGCCCGCGCTTCGTCCAGATAATCTGGTTCATCCTTGGACGTATACATAGCCACGGGAATCCCGTCATTGGCCGGATCACCACGAAGCTGCCGCAAGGCGGCCAACCCATCCATGCCCGGCATGGTGTGATCCATGAAAACCGCATCCGGCCTTTGGCCGCGCAGGTAATCAAGCGCCTCTTCAGCCGAGTCGACCGTATCCACGGTCAAGCTGAAGCCCTGTAGCATCTTGCGCAACATCAGCCGCGCGGACTTGGAATCGTCGACCACAAGGACGTGTCGGACTGGCATAAACCCTCCTGGCTTTTTTTACGGATTAACAGGATTTCCTGTTGGGAAATTTCACTCTAAGCTGTTCCACGCCGCCCGTTCGCCGCCGCCGGGCCGACGCTTTGTCCCATCATCGATAACCAACAATCTGTTGCAGGCGCGCCAATTCAATCAGGGAAGGGACGGCCGAACTTGCCTGGAGCAGCGCCGCCCGGCACGACCGCCGCCAGCGCTCCATGGCGAACTCGCGGCGCCTCGGTCATCACCAGCCGCCCCACCAAGGCGACAATGTCGATACCCCGATGTTAAGACGTTTCAACATCATGATGATTATCCTGTTTATAGTATACAGCGATGAAAGCCCAAACGAGCGGCTCCGGTCGGTTGAATCAATACCTTGATGATTGTAGCGCCGACCGTTCTCATTCACATCCCACTTGAGCCGTTTAATGCGGTGGTGGATGCCGCATCGGCGTGTAACCCAGCATTTTAGTTTCGCCTCACCATCTGGAGAAAGTCGCATGACCGTTGTATCGTCCGCTCAGCGGCTGCGTTTAGCCATCACCGGCATGAGCTGCGCCGGGTGCGTCGCCGCCGTGGAAACCGCGCTGCGCGGTGTGCCCGGGGTAGCCGACGCCCAAGTGAATTTCGCCGAGCGCACCGCGCAAGTGACAGGTGACGTTCCGGCGCCCACCCTCGTCCAAGCGGTGCGGGCAGCAGGCTACGACGCGAACGAACTGCGTGACGCCGCCGACGAAGCCGAGCGCGACGAAGCCGAGCGCGCGCACTATCGACGTCGGGTCCGCAACGCCGTGGTCGCCGGCGCTCTGGCGGCGCCGCTGATGAGCGCGGAAATGGCCGGCTGGCTACCGGCGCTGGCGACGCCGGGCGGCCAGGCGTTCTGGATCGGCGTCGGACTGCTGGCCCTGGCGGTGCTGATCTACAGCGGCGGCCACTTCTTCACCGGGGCCTGGCGCCAGTTCCGCCACCACAACGCCAACATGGACACCCTGATCGCGCTGGGCACCGGCGCGGCCTGGGGCTATTCGATGCTGGTGGCGCTGTTCCCGGACAGCGTGCCCAGTCTGGCCCGCCACGCCTATTTCGAAGCAGCGGTCACCATCATCGCGCTGGTCAATCTCGGCGCGGCGCTGGAAAGCCGGGCGCGGGGCAAGTCTTCGGCCGCCATCCGTCGGTTGCTCGGCCTGCAACCGCGCACCGCCCGCCGGGTGGTGGGGGATCAGGAACAGGACGTTCCCATCGAGACCCTCCGCCCGGACGACCTGATCCGGGTGCGGCCCGGCGAGAAAATCCCGGTGGATGGAGAAATCGTCAGCGGCTCCTCCACCGTGGACGAAGCCATGCTCACCGGCGAACCGTTGCCCGTCGGCAAGCACCCAGGCGATCCGGTCACCGGCGGCACCCTGAACCAGACCGGCGGCTTCGTGTTCCGCGCCACCCGGGTCGGCGAGGACACGGTGCTGGCTCAGATCATCGCCAGCGTCCGTCAGGCGCAGAACAGCAAGCCACCGATCGGCCGGCTGGTCGACCGGGTTGCTTCGGTTTTCGTACCCGCCGTGTTGATTTTCGCCGTGCTCACCGCCCTGGCCTGGTTCAACTTCGGCCCCGAACCCCGGTCGAGCTACATGCTAGTCGCCACCCTGACCGTGCTGATCATCGCCTGCCCCTGCGCGCTGGGCCTGGCCACGCCGATCTCGATCACGATCGGAGTGGGCAAGGCCGCCGAGCACGGCATCCTGATCCGCGACGGCGAGGCCCTGCAACGCGCCGGACAATTGACCGCCATCGTACTGGACAAGACCGGCACCGTCACCGTCGGCCGCCCGACGGTCGCCACCGTGATCGCCGCGCCTGGTTTCGCCGAGTCCGAAGTCTTCCGGCTGGCGGCCGGCCTGGAGGCCGGCTCCGAACACCCGCTGGCGCGGGCGATCCTGGACGCCGCCCGAGAGCGCGGCCTCGCGGTATCGACCCCGGAACGGTTCGAGGCCATCGCCGGCCAGGGCGCCAGCGGCGTGGTGGACAATCACCTGATCCGGGTCGGCAACCGCGGGCTGCTGGAGGGGCACGGCATCGACGTCGCGCCCCTGCTCGCGGCGGTGGACGCAATGGCCGCCCAAGGCCAGACCCCAGTCTTCGTGGCGGTGGACGACCAGCTCGCCGGCCTGCTGGCGGTGGCCGATCCGCTCAAGCCGGATTCAGCCGCCGCCATCCGCCGCCTACGGGATCTAGGGCTGAAAGTCGTGTTGCTGACCGGCGACCACGCCGCCACCGCCCGGGCCATCGCCGCGCAAGTCGGCATTGAGGAAGTCCACGCCGAGGTGCTGCCCACCGCCAAGGCCGCCGTGATCGCCGCCCTGCAAGCCCGCGGCGAGGTCGTGGGCATGGCCGGCGACGGGATCAACGACGCCCCGGCTCTGGCCCGGGCCGATGTCGGCCTGGCCATGGGGACGGGCGCCGATATCGCCATCGAAAGCGCTGGCATCACCCTGGTGCGCGGTTCCCTGCACGGCATCGCCGACGCCATCGCCATTTCCCGCGCCACGCTGGGCAAAATTCGCCAGAATCTGTTCGGCGCATTCATTTACAATACCCTGGGGATCCCGCTCGCGGCGGGCGTGCTGTACCCCGCGACTGGGTTGCTACTGAATCCGATGCTGGCCGGCGCGGCCATGGCGCTGTCGTCCTTCACCGTGGTCAGCAACGCCAACCGGCTGCGTGGGTTCCAGCCCCCTCGGCCCTGACTCCTTGGAGAGAGGGGAGCAACCGATTACCTCGCCACAAGGTCGTCCACCATGACTACACTGCTCGTCAATCTCGCCGGACTGGGCCTGATCGGCCTGATCGTCTGGTGGTTCTGGAGGGTTCGCGCATGAATCCACAACCGCTCTCCCAACGGTCCTGGCTGGCCCGGATCGGGCTGGCCATCACGTCGGTCGTCACCGTGGCGGTCAGTTTGGTCACCGCCTCGCTGTTATTCGCCGTGCTGCTGACGCTCGGGCTGGTCTTCTTCGGCTGGCTGTGGTGGCAATCCCGCCGCCTGACGCGGCAGGCGCGCGCCGCCCGACCCGACGTTCTTGAGGGAGAATTCACCGTCGTGCCCGAGGAACGTCTCGCGCTGGAAGACCCAAACGCACCGGGTCGGGACGAGCGTTCCGCCAAACCACCGCGCGGCCGCGCCCAAACCCGCAAACCGCGCCGTGCGCCCCGACCCCGCCGTTGATCCGCTCGACCTGCGCATCCGCGCCGAACAGGTTCGGCTGCTGTACGCTCAGGCTCCACTGGGAACCATCGCCAGCCTGCTGATCGCCCCGATGCTGGCGCTGGCGCTCTGGGAGGTCGCGCCGCGCGCCGCGCTGCTGATCTGGCTGGCGCTGCTGGAAGCCGCCATCCTGGTCCGACTCCTATTGACTCTCGCGTTCCAGCGCCG
>DAIRDI010000242.1:0-5165 GCA_036796235.1 Candidatus Competibacteraceae bacterium
TCCGACGCCCAGCGCCAGGCGACCCGGGAGGCCGGCGAAATCGCCGGGCTGGAGGTGGCGCGGATCATCAACGAGCCCACCGCCGCCGCGCTGTCCTACGAGGCCAACCATCAGGGCCACAAAAAGGTGCTGGTATACGATCTGGGCGGTGGGACTTTCGACGTCTCGGTAGTCAGCATTGAGGACAACGTGGTCGAGGTACTGGCCAGCCACGGCAACAATCATCTGGGCGGCGACGATTTCGACGCCAAGATCGTCGAACACCTGGTCGCGCACCTGCAAGCGCAAGGTGCGGACCCGACCGACTCACGGCGGGCCATGGCCCGCATCAACCGGGCGGCGGAAACCGCCAAGATTGCCCTGTCCGATAAACCCTATGTCCGAATCGAGGAAGAATACCTGCTGGAGCGGGACGGGACGCCGGTCAACCTGGTGTTGGAACTGGCCCGGCACGACTACGAGGAGATGATCGCCGGCTACATCGACGAGACCCTGGAAGCGGTCCACATCGCCTTGAAAGGCGCCGAACTCACGGTTTCGGACCTCGATGAGGTGCTGCTGGTGGGCGGCGCCACCCGGACGCCGATTATTACCGAGCGGCTGGAGAACGATTTGGATTTGGAGGTGCGCGCCGAGGTCAATCCCGACCTCTGCGTCGCCACCGGCGCCGCCATTCAGGCGGGAATGCTGGCCGGGGAGTCCGTCTCGGCGGTGCTGGTGGACATCACGCCCTACACCTTCGGCACCAGCGCCATGCACGAATTGAACGGGATGCCCTACCCGTTCTTCTACGTGCCGATCATCCACAAAAATACCCCGATTCCCGTCACCAAGAGCGAAGTGTTTTATACCATGCACGACAACCAGAAAGCGGTGAACGTGCATGTCTATCAGGGCGAGAATCCGGACGCCTTGCAAAATATCGAGCTCGGTCAGTTCACGGTGGAAAATCTGAGCAAGGTCCCCTCCGGCAATCCCATCATCCTCCAGTTGGCGCTGGACTTGAACGGCATCATGCAGGTGTCGGCGCGGGAGAAAAACACCGGGCTGGAAAAATCCATCCGCATTGACAATGTGCTGGCGCGGTTCGCGGAAGGCGAACTGCAAACCGCCCGGGAGCGGGTCAACGCCCTGTTCGCCGACGCCGAGACGGGCGATGCAGCCGGACTGGTCGGACCCGCTGGCGCCACCGACCACCAACTCACCGCCCAAGCCCGGGCGCTGGTGGAAAAAGCCGAGCGGCTGCTGGACAAAGCCAGCGACGATGATCGCGAGGATCTTATCAATCTGATCGAACAGGTCAAAGACACGCTGGCCAGCGAGAATTTCGCCGCTCTACGCGCACCGATGGCCGAACTGTCCGACCTTCTGTTCTATCTGGAGTCGTGATGGAACGTTGTCCGGTCTGCCGCGCCCGCTTTAAGGGCGATCCGGTTTGTTATCGCTGCGGCGCGGATCTGGGTCCGCTGCTGGCCATCGAAGCGGAAGCCGCCGCGCTGGAGCGGCGGGCCGTCCTCCTGCTCGGGGCCGGCGAATTGATTGACGCGCGGCGGGCCGCCGACCGGGTGCTGGCGCTCCAGTACAGTCCTCTAGCATGCGCCGTTCGAGATTTCGCCCGCCAGGAACTGATCGCCGGGGAGCAGCGGCGGATCGAACGCTTGTTGCGGTAAACACCTATAAACAGGGGTCGCTTCAGACCGCCATCTGCCCCGATCCTTCCAAAACCCTTGGATATGCCTTGCCCTATGGAAATTGCTGTTGCCCGGATCGCAACAGCCCGTTCGGCGTGTGTGGCGCTGCGTCTTGGTGTAGGATTAACCTTATGGAAACCAGGGATGCCCAGGGCCTTTTCTCTTGGCCCACCACAGGAAAGACCACCGCCAGCCC
This sequence comes from Candidatus Competibacteraceae bacterium, assembly GCA_036796235.1. Lineage (GTDB taxonomy): Bacteria > Pseudomonadota > Gammaproteobacteria > Competibacterales > Competibacteraceae > REEE01. The sequence goes on from DAIRDI010000242.1 coordinate 1,888, forward strand.
GGAACCACCACCATGGAAATCTTCGTCTATCACACGCCCGACCAAGTCCCCGATACCGGCCGCAACGCGCGCAAGGGCGGTCTCCAGCTCGACCTGCCGGCCTGCGCCATCGTCATCGACGTGCTGCGCGCCACCACCACGATGGCGACGGCGCTGCAATCCGGCGCGGAGGCGATTCAGGTCTTCGATGACCTCGACGACCTGTTTCGGATCAGCAAGCGCTGGCCGACGGAACGGCGGCTGCTGGCCGGCGAACGCGGCGGCGAGAAACTGGACGATTTCGACCTCGGCAACTCGCCCACGGAATGCACGCCGGAACGAGTCGGCGGCAAACGCCTGTTCATGAGCACCACCAACGGCACGCGGGCGCTGGAACGAGTGCGAATGGTCCCCATCCTGTTGACGGCGGCGCTGACCAACCGGGCGGCGGTGGTGCGTTATTTACTCGAAGAGCAACCGCACACTATTTGGGTCGTGGCGGCCGGCTGGCGAGGCGGGTTCTCGCTGGAGGACACTCTGTGCGCCGGCGCCATCGCCTGCGCGCTCGGGGTCGAACGCGGCACGGACTGCGCGGGGGACGATGAAGCCATCGCCGCCATGGCCCTGTTCGAACAATGGCAAACCCGGCTGCCACAGGCGCTGCGCTACGCCCATCACGGGCGCGGCCTGGCGGCGTTGGGCTGCGAGGAGGATCTGGATTACTGCGCCCGGCTCGACAGCGTCGATGTCGTGCCGCTGCAAGTCCAACCGGGGGTGTTGAAGGCGGCCGTTCTGGATTGAGGCACTTAAAAACGGTAGTGCGCCAGACACGGCGACAGCGCTGAGCAAATTTTACCCGATCGGCGGGTTATGAATCTTTAGATCCACATCGAGAACAGGACTTCCGCCGTGCTACCGGCCAGGCATGGCCGCCACAAGCGCCTGCGTCAGCCGTTTCGGTTCGTCGGTGCCCAGCCGGAGGCGCTTGCCCGAGGCCAGCGCGATCTCCACCGCTTCCCAACCCGAGACGTTGTACAACCAACCGTGAGGGGTGCGATGGATACCCCAGCCGTGAATCCAGGAATTGCGTACCGGTTGGGCATCCACGATCTCCCCCAAAGGAATGCGTTGCCGAATCAGCCCGATTCCGAAGTAGAAGCGCAAATGGGTCGCGTCGATCTTGACGGTCAGCGAATGGAACAGCAGGATCGCGATCCCCATCATCACCGGACCGCCGATCAGGAAGAGCCGGTCGCCGAACGCCAGGCCCAATCCAACCAGGAACAGGGCTGAAAAACACAGGGAAACGACAATCACCTTGCCGAACTGGGTGTGTTGATAACGCGGGGAGGAGGGCATCGGTCGCTCGCGGGTGGGATTACCATGCTTCAGGTGGACGCCATTTTAGGCGAATTTTCTACCAATGGGGGAACGCCAGAATCGGACTCTAACGCCAAATCGGGTGGCGAAGCCTGCGCCACGCTCGTGGCACATCCCTTCAGGAGCGTGCCGCCGCTGGAACTCGAAGACCCGCCACCCAAAAAAAGAAGCTCATCGAAGTCGCCCGGCCGCTGGAGGGGATCAACAGGGATATTTCCGACTATTTTACTTATTTTATTTCTGGGTTCTCCGTGCTATGGTCACCCATGTCTGTTGTAACATCGAAAGCCAAACCTATCGCGAGGTAGGGACAGAAAGTCGCGGATCCTGAGTGATCCCAGGACAGCCGGACTGCCGACGAGGCCCGCGTGAGGGCCTACGAGGGAGTTCGGCTTTTCTTTTTGGGCGGTTTTCACCTCAGACAGGGGCGGGGCGGGACCGGCCGCATGGTCGATACCACGGCGCTGTCCGGTCGATTCTTGCCGTGAGCGAAGATCGGAAGGAGAACGAAATGAAGCGCATCTATTTCTTGGTTCCGCACATCGACGTGGCGAAAAAAATCGTCGACGAACTGCTGGTCGCACGCATTGAAGAGCGGCACATCCACATCCTGGCCAAGCGCGGCACGCCGCTGGAAAATCTGCCGGAGGCCTCGTTTATCCAGAAAAGCGACTTTATCCCCGCGATGGAGCGGGGTCTGGCGTTGGGCGGCACGGTCGGCACGCTCGCGGGCTTGGCCGCCGTCGCGCTCGGACCGTTCAGCCTGGTGGTGGCGGGCGGCGGCATCGTGCTCGCCGGTGGATTGGCCGGCGCCGGCGTGGGAGCCTGGTTGAGCGGCATGGTCGGACTGAACGTCGGCAACACCCGGCTGAAGCCTTTTGAAGAGGCGATCGAGCGGGGCGAGCTGCTGATGATGATCGACGTTCCGCGCGAGCAGGTCGAGCAGATCACCGAACTGGTCACAACCCATCATCCCGAGGCGCATCCAGAAGGCACGGAACCGACCATCCCCGCCTTCCCGTAATGACTCTAGAGGCCGACCCCGACCGGACAGCGGCTGCTTGTCCGCTGAGCACGCTGATGGCCGGGGCCAGCACCCGCGACCACAGATCCCATCACCACTACCATCATTACCGTCATCCCTGAACGTTGCGTAAGCGCTCAGGCCACTTTTCGCCAGCGTGAGAGAGGCCCATCGCCATGTCAACCCCCCAAACCCTCGATATCGGCGTCCTGCAACGATTGAAGATTCGCTGCATATCCGAAACCGGTTGGTTCGACACCGCTACCGTGTTCGGCGACATCCGCGACGCCGGCGGCGCTGAAACCGATCAATACGCCATCCCCTGGCCGCCGTTTGGCGCGCTGCACGCGGACAACGCCGCCGGCTTTTCGGCGCTGCTGGAGGCCGAGGCGACCGATGGCGCCGTGCGCCGTCTGCTGTTCGACACCGGCTGGAATCCGGCCTGGATGGACCGGCGCTTCGCCGAGGAGGGCATCGACGAGCTGCTGCGACGGGACCAGATCGAAGCGCTGATCATCAGCCACGAGCATTTCGATCACTTCTGGGGGATCGGCTCGACCCTCCAGCATTGCCCCGGCATCACGGTTTACGTCCCCGACGGCTTCCATCCAGCCGGGTTCGCCCATATCCAGCGGCAAGGCCACACCGGGAAGGTGGTCACGGTGCCGGTCGATCGACCCCTGGTGCTGTTTCCCGGCCTGGCGCTGGTCGGTTTCCCCATGCATACCCTGCTGAAAGTCGATGGCGAAAACGTCCTGTACGCCAACCTCCAGAACCAGGGCCTGACGATGGTGACCGGCTGCGGTCATGGCGGCGTGCTGAATCTACTGGACTACGCCCGGCGGACTTTCCAGGGTGGGGAGCGCATCCACGCGATCTACGGGGGGCTGCATAT
>DAIRDI010000243.1:0-5153 GCA_036796235.1 Candidatus Competibacteraceae bacterium
CGTGCATGCGACCGTAGGGGCGGGACCGGTCTACCTGTCCTTCGACATCGACGCCATCGATCCGGGGCAAGCGCCCGGTACCGGCACGCCCGAGGTCGGGGGCCTGTTCACCTGGCAGGTGATGGCGATCCTGAAGCGCCTCGGCGGACTCGACTTCCGGGGCATGGACGTGGTCGAGGTCGCCCCGGCCTACGACCACGCCGAAATCACGGCCCTCGCCGCGGCCAGCGTGGTCTGGCAGTACCTCTCCTTGCAAACCTGATCGTGGCATTCCGATTGCAGTCCAGTCCACTTCGGTGGAGAACTACTCCAGACAAGCGGCCAGCGCCAGCGCTTGCCATACCTGTCCATCGGTCTGATCCTGGACGAAGGCCGCAACTCCGAGATCGCGGGAGTCGGCCTCCGCAGGCAGACGGAATCGATGATCGTGCGCGAAGCGCCCCTCCGCCGCCACCGGCAACGGGCCGATCAACGCTCGGGTGACCCGCTCGTGGCGGAGTTGCCGCGCCGCGTTTTCGCCGGCGGTGACTGGACTGGCCAAGCCGTTCTGGTACAACGCTACAAACACGCCGGCACGAGCGGCGGATAAGTGAGGTTGCAACCGGCCTTGAATCTGGACCTGCCAGGCGCCGGAGGTGGGAATGATTTCCAGAGTGAGATCCACCGTAGCGAGTCGGGCGTTGATCGCGGCGATGTGCTGGCGAAACGCCGGGGACCGGCTCCAATTCAGCGCCGTGCGGCCATTGACCATCACCTGCGGGGTAAAAACCGTCGTGCTGCCTTGCGCGGCGGTCAGGGCGCGTTGCCGGGCGCTGAAGCCGGACTGAGCGAAGCGGTCGCGCCAGCCCAAGTGATCCCAGTAATCCACATGCAGGGCCAGCGGTACAACCTGACCGCTCAGAGCCGGATCCGCCGCCAGTTCCGCCAACCAGCGATCCGCGGGTGGACAACTGCTGCATCCCTCGGAGGTGTACAACTCGATCAGGGCCGCTTGCTGTGGCCCGCTGTGCGCCCGACAGGGTGCGGCGGGCGCGGCGGCGGGGAGCAGCGCCGCCACGGCCAGGCTCAATACCAGGGATGGCCATGGGCCGCCATGCCTGCGCCTGGCGTCATCGATCCTCCCGTTCATATCCCACACCTCACGCGGGTTGCGAATCAGGAATCCTGACGGGGCGGTCGCCGACCGCCCGCAGGGTTAGCGGGCCACCCTGGCGATCGTGACCGACGCCATCGGATTACGCCAATCGTACAGCTCGGGTTTTAAATCGGCGATGCCATGAATCCCGGCATGGATATGCACAAAGCCTTCACCGCCTGCGGTGGGCGAATTGCCTTCACCCTCACATTGCGGGCCGGGGATCGACGCGCAAAGCTCATCGTTGGGTTCGGAGCCGGCGTCATAGCCGGGAACCCGGACAGTCAGACTGCCAAACCGTGGGACTTCCATGCCGTTCAGCGCGATAAAGCCATCATTGGTCGGCAGGATCATCGCCGCCAGGCTGATCCGGTCGGCGGCGCGGGCCGCAACCCGAACCGTGACGGATTGGCCTGGCATCAGCAACCCGCCTGAATCGGCGACATCCAACACCCGCGGGTTAGCGCGCAACGTCTGCGCCAGTGGCTCGACATCGCCACCTTCAGCCAGGATCGCCAGTTCATCGCTCGCGGGTTGGCCCAAGGTGAACAGACTCACGCCGGAGCGGTGGCTCGCCACCAGAATCGGGGTGAAGAACGCACCGCGAGTGATATTGGTGATCGTCACCTCATACATCGGTTCGCCACCGCGGGCGCGGGTGGCGCTTTCCAGAGATTGCGCCCAGCCACCGGTCAAAGGGGCCGCCAGCAACAGGGATGCCGTCAAGGGGATGAGCAGTTTCATCGTCAAGTCCTCCGTCCAAGTCAGTGAGAGTTCGGGAACCGCCTGGGTTGCCCGGTACGCACTGTGCAACCTTGGCATCACGGAGCACTCACGGAATCCTCACATTTTCATCACAACGCTGATTTCTCACCCTCCAGCCGTCCAGGATCAGGATCGGGAGCCATCCCCTCAGGGAGCACACACCGGCAGATCGAAGGTGAATCGTGCGCCCTGGTTCAATGCGCTACTCACTCGCAGCTCGCCGCCGTGTAATTCCGCGATGCGCTGGGCGATGGTTAACCCCAGCCCCAAGTGATGGCCATCATCTTTTGCCGGACGCGAGCCGCGATGAAAGCGGTCGAACACCAGCGGCAACTCTTCGGGAGCAATGCCGTGGCCCGTGTCGGCGACGGCGAAGCAGACGCTGCTCTCCCGCACGCTGAGTTCAAGGGTGATGCGCCCCTCGGGTGGGGTGTGATGTAGCGCGTTGAGGATCACGTTATCGAGGAGCCGTTCGACCATACCGATGTCGGCTTCGACAAACAGCGCTGTCGGCGGCAGGCGCAGATCGATCTGGATGGACTGTTCCTGAGCGGTGAGCCGGTACTTTTGGGCGATATCCTGCAATAACTCGGCGGCGGGAAAGCGCTCGCGGCGTGGCGGGATGGCGTGGGCGTCGAGCTTGGCCAGTTCGAACAGATCGCCCACCAGCCGGCCCAACCGTCGCGAGTGGCGCAGGGCGGCGTCGAGATAGGCTTGTTGTTCGGTGGGCGATAGCCGGTCGGCTTTCAGTTGCAGCGTTTCCAGATAGCCGTGCAGCGCGGCCAGCGGCGTGCGCAAATCGTGCGAGACGTGATTGACCAGTTCGCGCCGCAGGGTGTCGCGCTCGCGCAAGGAGCCAATCAGCGCTTGCAGGCGTTCGGCCATCCGGTCGAAGTGGGTTCCCAGTTGTTCGATCTCGTCACCGCCGCCGCGCCGCCGGTAGGGAATGTAGCTGGCGAATTCGCTGCGCTGGAACGCCGCCACCACCGCGGTCAGCTTTCGCAGCCGGCGGGTCAGCAGGTGGAACAACAGCAACCCCGCCAGCAACCCCGCCAGCAGGCTGCCGGTCAGCACCCAGGCGCTGAGCCGCAGCAGCAGGCTGTCCTGATAGAGGCGCTCGAAGGACTCATACATCTGGCCGCGCAACACCACATACAGGTAGCCTTCAGGCGGCTCCGTCGCGGGAATGGGTGTCACCGAGAAGCTTTTACGGGCGTCGTGGCTGCGCGGATCGTCGCCAAAAATCGGCAACTCGGCGCCGGCCAGAAAGGCCCGGATCGGTTCCAGCGCCACCCGGTCGCGTTTGACCGCCGCCGGCTCGGCGGAATAGGCGCGGATCGCGCCGCGCGCGTCCAGCCAATAGATTTCGATGCTGGGATTGATGGTCATGTAGCGTTCGAAAGTGGCTTTCAACGCCGCTGGGTCGAGCTGACCGTCGGCGATCAGCCGCTGATCGGCGACCAGGTTGCGGGCCAGATCGCGATTGAAGCTTTGCTGCGCTTCCTGGAGATAACGCTGGGTCAGGGCGTGGTTGATCAAGCCGTAGCTCAGACCAATGGCGCCCAGCAGGGTCGCCAGCGCCAGCGCCAGCTTGCCGTACAGGGTGTTCAACATGATTCGGCGAACTTATAGCCGACTCCCCACACGGTGAGGAGGTAGCGAGGCTCGGTTGGATTCGGTTCCAGTTTGGCGCGCAAGCGGTTGATGTGCGTGTTGACCGTGTGTTCGTAGCCCTCGTGCCCGTAACCCCAAACCTGATCCAGCAATTGACCGCGGCTGAATACCCGGCCGGGCTGGCGGGCGAAATGCAGCAGCAGATCGAATTCCTTGGCGGTCAGCGTCAGTTCTCGCCCCGACAGGGTGACCCGGCGCTGGTTCACCTCGATCCTGAACGGACCGTGGGTGACGCGGGGGTCGTCCGGGGTCTTTCCGGCAGGGCCGCTCATCGCTTCAGATCGCCGGAGCAGCGCTTTCACCCGAGCCAGTAGTTCCGGGAAACTGAACGGTTTCACCACGTAATCGTCGGCGCCCAGTTCCAGACCCAGCACCCGGTCGAGTTCCGACGACTTGGCGGTCAACATCAGGATCGGCACGTAATCGCCGCTGGCTCGCAGCCGTCGGCAGATCGTCAGCCCGTCCAGATCGGGCAGCATCAGATCCAGGATCACCAGATCGTAGCGGTGGCGGGCGTAAAGGGTTAAAGCCTCCTGGCCGCGCCCGGCGATGTCCACCCCGCAATGGATGTCCCGGAGATGCAGTTCGATCAGCGCGGCGATCTCGCGGTCGTCCTCGACCAGCAGTAGGTGTCGCGCCATCGGTTCCAACTCGGTGTCGGTATTCGCCCTCATCGAGAACCTCCGTCGCTTTTCGGTTCGAAAACGCCATCATCGGTGATGAATATCGCATTTCTATCACGAAGGTCGCCCGGCGCGGCGCGCAGATCACATTTTGCGCTGGCCCGCTCGGCGGGGATGCGAATTCGCCAGATCCTGATACTGAAGCCAAAGTAGATATAGCGCTCCCAGACGATTCGTGGATTTGTAGGTTGGGTTAGGCCGTAGGCCGTAACCCAACATTCTGATTGTGTTGGGTTACGCGCTGCGCGCTAACCCAACCTACATCCACTCGGCGGGGATGCGAATTCGCCAGATCCTGATACTGAAGCCAAAGTAGATAGCCCACCAGCAGCAAGAGCAGCAAGAGCAGCAAGAGCAGCAGGACAATGATCTGCAGTAGCGTCACAAGGATTTGCGCCAGATGAATATCCATCGGTTTAACCGTGCGCTCGTGCTTTTAAATGAATGCACTCTGGCCAACCGGCCAAGAAACCCTGCTCACGAGCCTTGACCAGCCACTGCGGGAATTCATTCAGTAGCCGTTCGTACAGCTCCAAATAATGGGGTCCCGACGGTACCGATGGTTGCAGTTAATCTGGTCCTAAAACGGCGTTGATTGCAGCCTCGGCCCGTTTCGATGGCAGTCCACTACAGCGATTGCTTGAAGCGCGGCGGGCGCCGGCCAACAATACCCGTCCATGAAAACCATCCTCATCAAGGGCACGACCGACGGCATCGGTCGGGAAACCGCCCGGCAGTTGCTGGCGCTCGGCCATCGGGTCCTGCTGCACGGGCGCACGCGGGAACGCGCGCAACAGTCCCTCGACGCGTTGGGCCGGGGGGCGGGCGCCCTCGCCGCCGTGCCGGTCCAGCCTTCGGCTCACGCGCGCGACGACCGGCTGGCCGAGGCGCTCTGG
>DAIRDI010000244.1:0-5138 GCA_036796235.1 Candidatus Competibacteraceae bacterium
GCCGTTATGTAGGGAGCCGATGCCGTTATGTAGGGAGCCAGCGGCCTTATGTAGGGAGCCAGCATCCGTATGTACGGAGTGTATGCCTTCTGATAACCGATAACGGGTCCACCGTGCCTGCCCTTCCTGTACCAACGCCCCCTTGGCCACCAATCCTTGCAGCAGTCTGGTTATATCCACAGCGTGGATGGCGCAAAACTGGCGCATACGCGCATTGTCGACGGTTCCCTCGACATCGGCTGTAACCAGCGCCTGCACCTCGTTGGGGTTGAACTGCTTGAATTTCTCACCGAAAAGACGCTCCAGCCGGACCAACGACGCTTCGGGAATCAGGCTGATCATCGGTAGACGCCAATAGACCCGATCCGGTTGAACCTGCTCCCAAACCATTGGCAAGCGCCAGTGCTGTGAGGCCCACCCCTTGCGCATCTTGTCCACCCCAGAACCGGCCTTCTCGGCCGCACCGATCAACATGAACATCGTTTGCAGGGCCTTGTTGCGGCACTCGCTAACATTGCCCCGCAACAACTGATCAATGGAGACCAGCAGGGTGCCGGGGTTGGAAAACTCGAAGGCGTCGCGGAATTTTTCCACGACGATACCGCCCTGGCCTTGATAATCAACGTGGATCAGCGCGTTGGCCAGCGCCTCGCGGACCGCCTCATGGACCTCGGTTTCTCCCTTGCGGAAGAGATCGGCATCGAGCCGGAAGGGCAGTTTCAGATCGGCGACCAAGCGTTGCGCCACCCGCAGGTAGAACTGGAACAGATTCGGCGACCAGGCGCCGTCGGCGGTGAGCCGGTCGCTCCAACGCTCGGTGGGGTCGTCGGAGAGTCGTTCCCGGTAATCCACATGGTATCCGGGCACTCCTTCGCGCAGGGTCTCGTCGCGACCGAACATCAGCAGTCCAGCCACCGTCAGCCCCTCGACGCCGCTCCTGCGGTCCCGCCGCCAGCCGCCGAGCTTGGCCAGCAATTCCTTATCATCCTCGCTCAACCAGGGATGGGTCGGTTTGTGGGAGGCGAGGCGTTGGCGGTACTGGTGCAGGCTGGGCAGGTCCAGATCCGCCAGGCCGAAGCCTTCAAGGATGCGGCTGTCGGCCGGTTCCTCGGCCCGATCGGACAACATCCGGCTGACCTCCTGCTCGGTGCAGTGGTAGTCGCCCTCGTAATTCCGCCGATAGGTACCGGTGAGCGGGTTCTGCCCGAGGAATACCGGGCGCTGATAGCGGGTCGCTTGCGGCACGCGAATGGCGAGAATCGGCCCTTCCGAGTGTGGCACCTCGGCAAGATCGGCATCGGTACACAAGTTGAGGTTCACCTTGCCGCGATTGTTGACCGTATCCGAGAAGGCTTTTTTGATCTTTCGTGGCTCAGTGACGCCGCTGACCCGGCCATCGTCCTCCACCCCGAGCAGAATCACCCCGCCATGACTGTTGGCCATGGCGCTGTAGGTTTCCCACAGACTCTTTGGCAGCCCGCCCCGCGTTGATTTGAACTCCAGATCGTCGCCCTCGGCCCAGTCGAGTTGCACGAGGATGTCAAGGGGGTTGATAATCTGCCCAGTCATGCCGCCGTTTCCTCAAGCAGGTTTTTGAGTTCCAGCGGCACCACCGGGATGCCGTTGACCGCTCCCAGCAAGACCGACTCAATAGTGGAGTTAAGAGCGGCTTCGCTGGTGCGCTTCATACAGCGGATCTCGCTTGTTTTTTCCGTAGCCAATAGACGACGACCTGTGCGAATTCCGGCAGTTCGCCTGCGTGTGTGCCGTCCCATTTCGGAAGCTCGCGCGCGGGATCAATGCGGACGCCGTTTTGCAGGCATTGCTGAAACGCCGCAAGTACTGCTTTGCGGTTGCTCACCAGGCGCGGCAGGTTCAGATTGAGCACCGCGTTGATGGCCTCGTCGAAGGCGTCGTTATCCGACTTGATCGTTCCGTCACCCAGAAAACGGATCTGCCGGTCGATGGGGTGGGCGGGGTCGCACACGCTGAAGCACAACCCGTTGTTGCCCTTGCGGGTATCACAGTGCTGCTCCCGCTCGGGCCGACCGTGCCCACCCAGGCAGGCACCGAGCAAGTTGGTGAAATCGAGTTGCCGCGCCCGGTGGTGGGCCTGGCATTGCCAATGCTCGATCTTCATGCCCTCCGGGGTGGCCCGGATACGCGACTGGCAGTAGCAGCACAGGCCGCGCTGCTCGGCCACCAGCGCCGCCCGCAATGCGGCCTTGTCGGTATAGTTGTCGTAATCCGCATGCGGCTGTTGGCGATGCTGGGTCAGGGTGGCGGGCTCCGGCCCTTTCAGGATGGTTCGCATCTACTCGGCGCCCTCCAGAAAACGGATCAGCGAACTGGCGCGGGTCAGCTCGGGTTCGTCCTGGCCCAACTGCTGTTCCAGTGCGGCGATCTTTTCGCGGGCCGTTGCAAAATCCTCTTGGTCGATCAGCTCGAACAGAGCGCGCAACTTTGCTTCCATCCCCTTGTTGCGCACCGGCGCACCCATCAGCTCTTGCAGGATGCGGTTGGCGTCCATGCCGTAGGCTTCGGTGGGGATTGTGGCGACAACCTTGCCGTCCTGAAATTCCAGAAAGCGCACGCAGCGCGCCGGCACCTCTCCCAGCACCAGCGGTGAATGGGTGGTTACCACGAACTGGCAATTCTGGAAAACACCTTGCAAACGGCCCAATACATCCCGTTGCCATTTCGGGTGCAGGTGCAGTTCGATCTCGTCGATGAGCACCAACGCCACCCCTTCGGCAATGGGGTTGTCACTTTCGGGGTTGGCGATGGCCAGGCGGCGGGTCAGGTCGAACACCAATGCCAGCAGGCCGCGTTCGCCGTCGGAAAGCTGTTCCAGAAAAAATGTATCGCCATTCTTCTTAACGCTGAACCGTGGTGGTCGTTCGGGATGAAGCTGAAGGCCGTTTACTTCTTGTAAAAACGTGGAAATGGCGGAGTCGAGTTGCTGAAAGACGCGCTTCGTCCTTTTCTTTGACCCGGTTTCTGATTGGACACGATACCAGTTGGCAAAATCGTTAAGCGAGATTTCCAACTGATCTAGCGCCTTGTTGTATGCTGTCGCAATTTCGATCCCTCTCGTCTTCGGGAGCATGGGAGGGAGACGCGACAAAAAGCGGGATGTCGAATAGAAAACGGCGACCGGCTGTGTAGTAATTTGCTTAATGCCGCCGATCAGCGCATCAGTGTCATAATCCGGATTAACCGGCAGGATTCGCACTGTTGGCATTTCCTCAGGAGCTAATTTTCCTTCGATGATGCTGATTTTTTGCTCTATTGCCTGTTCTTCTTTCGAGCCTTTCTTTATCTCCCGGGTTGCAAAACGTAGTTCATCACGCCGTTTGGTGAGTGCTTCAGCTTCCGCCGTACTGACTCCTGAGGAACAGGTGATATCAACATAAACATCAACTTTGGGTATTTTAAATTGGGCGGAAATGGAGAGGGATTCCTTGCCAGATTTAATATCAGTAGCTGTCGTCGATAGGACATTTTCTTTTGAGTGAGTCAACCTGGGCAGTGCATGGGACGCGCATTTGACGATGGCGCTGAGCAATGCGGATTTTCCCACCCCGTTGACACCGGAAATCAGGGTGACATCGGGCTCGCACTTAAGATCGACTTGGTCAAATCCACGGTAATTGGCCAAGGTGAGGCGTTCCAGTTTCATTCGTACATCTCCTCGACTTGAATTTGCCCAGTTACGGCGGCGGTGATCAGGGCGGCGCGGCGTTCTTTGAGTAGCTGAAGTGAATTGGTTATTTCGCTTCTCAATGGGTTTGTGATGGCTTCGCGTCTTGCCACTTCTCGATATATCGACACTTGCTCCTCCAGCGGAGGTACTGGAACGAGCAGACTGGACATTTCTTCAATGGCGAGGTTCTTCATGCTGGGACTAGTTCCAGTAGCCTTGGAGGACAGTGCATGTCGCGCCTCTTTGCATGACAGAAGCAACGCCACAAAAGGCACAAAAACTCTGTTTTCATCAAAGCTGATTTGCCAAAGACGATCTGGGAGAAACAGATTCGGATAATCTTCAGCGACATAGCCGCTTTCTCCCACAAGATTCGGCGTGTTCATGCGGCTCATAATGATGGTGTTTTTAGTGACAGGACAGGCTAAACGATCATATTCAGTATCCCATACCGACTTGTTTTCACTAGGGACAAAAGCGCCGCCAGCAACGGCACTGGTTTTTAACACTCCAAAGCCATCTCCTTCAATCGGCTGATCACTGGCGTTTACGCTAACTCCAGAGCTGACGGATTGAATAACCCATTTCAGCCTTTCCACACACCAACTTAATGGATTTTTATCAAACCATAGTGCGTTCGAGGGTTTGAGCGGGGCGTCTGGGTCGAGTCCACGGGTGACGACGCGGCTGATGAGGGCGGCGCGCTTTTCTTCTAGCAGGGTCAGCATCTTCTCCTTTTCCGCCACCAGCGCATCAATGCGTGCAGTTTCGCGGTCGAGGTAATCGGCGATCAGGCGTTGGGTTTCATAAGCGGGAACAGGGAGTTTCATAGAACCGATGAACTCCCAGTTTGCGCGAGGCATTTTTGCGCCGAAGGTGGAGGCATCCACTTGGCCGATAAAATCCGGCGAAAGCATCGAATAAAGCAGAAAGCACGGATGAATATCCGACTGTGGTTTTAAAACCAAAAGTTCGGTGCTGCATACACCTTCTTTATCAGAGTGCAGGGCTTTCGCCAAATATGGGCGCAGCTTGCCGAAGAGCACGTCACCGGAATAGAAAACATTTGCCGTTCCGCTTGCGGAATCATCGCCTTCGGATATATCAGAGGTTGTACTGGGCAGGAGTTTTCCCGTCCAAGACTGAATATTTTCTAGGCCCAAGTAATCGACATGCTCCGAAGTCGCATCCGTTCGCTCGTTTCGAAGCGGCGCGATAAATTTCAGCCGTTTCTCGATTGCTTCAAACCTTCGCGTCTTCGCGTCTTTGCGTGAGGCCATCATTCCCCCACCTCCCCGCCCCATTCCGCCAGTTTCTGGCGCAGCAATGCCTTATCGGGCAAGTAAAGCTGATATTCGCGGGCGTGGATGTTGGCGCCCTTGGGCAGGGTGATCTCGACCAGGGCGTCGTGTTTCTTTTTACAGAGCACGAT
>DAIRDI010000245.1:0-5132 GCA_036796235.1 Candidatus Competibacteraceae bacterium
TCACGAGGTGGGAGGCGTTCGATAGAACGGCTTTGACAGAAAGAGCCTCCTGAGCGAGCCCCACATGAATGGCGTGGGGAAATCCCCAAAATCAAGTGCTCGGTCAGACACAAGCTATCCCCGGCACTCGATCTTGACCACAAAGTCGCGGGCCTCCGCGGCGACGGCGGTGGCGGCGCGGGCGTTGCCCGGCGGGCGACTGGGATAATCCACCCCGACCGCCTCCAGAAAACCCCGCGCCAGGGCGGCCTTGATGGCGAAATTGACGTTCTGCGGAATATCGCCGGTCATCTCATGAATGCGGATCACGTTCAGCTTGGAACTGACCACGCCCACCACCGTCCCATCGCCATCCAGCAGCGGGCCACCGCTGTTGCCGGACTGGGTCGGGGCGGTGAATTGCAGGACGCGGGTGTCGTCGCCGGGACCGATCAGGGAACTGACATTGCCGGTGGTGACCTGTGGCCCCGACCCCAACAGTCCGCCCAGCGGATAGCCGACCACCATGACCGTCTCGCCCAATTGCGCCTGCGATCCGTCGCGGAACGCGGCCACTCCCGGCAACGGCGCGTCGGTCCGCAGCAGCGCCAGATCGTTGGTGGGATCGGCGAACACCAGTTCCAGCCGGCAGCGCTGGCGCGGCGAACGGGCCAGAATTTCCCGCGCGCCCTCAATGACATGCTGGTTGGTCAGCACGTAACCGTCCGGATGGATGCAAAACCCGGTGCCGCTGAAGGCGGCTTCGCCTGACCCGGGTTCGCGGCGCGCGCCCGGCCCGCTGGCGGGTCGTTCCGGCGCCGGTTCCGGCGGAGGCAAGCCGAAGTGCGCGGCCAGCGCGGGCAACCCCGCCGTGAACCCCTGCCCCACCGCCCGAAATTTCCATTGACCCTGATGGCGATACAGTTCCGCCAGGATCATGGCGGTCTCGCCCCGACTGGCCAGCGGCAGGGAAAAAACCAGCAAGGGAACGCTGGCGGCGTCCGTCAGCCAGACCCGAATCGTGGCGAACACCCCGAACGTGGCGCCCGGCGGCGAACCCGGCCGTATTGCCAGCAACACGGCAATCCGGGCCACCGCCGCCGGCACGGCGTCCAGATCCACCTGAAACTCGCCGGGCCGCCCGGCGAAACCGACCGAGCCGTCGCGGGAACGCGGCTGCTCGGCGCTCACCAGGTCGCCATCGTCCCGAATGCGGCCATCGGCCGCCAACAACGCCAAGCCAGCCTGGGTGGTGGCGACGAACGCCTCACTCGGTTCGCCGATTACGCCGACGCTCACTCGGCCGCCGTTCAAGGGGCAATTCTGACCCGGCTGAAGTTCTCGCATGACCGTGCTGCCTCCCATCGTCGCCGCTGAGAAGAAAATCACTCCACCGGCAACAGCTCGGAAAAATCGTGAATCGCCGGAAACTCGCCCGGCGGCCGGGGTGGATGGGCGGAATCCGGCCGCGCCACCCACACCGGATAGCCGATGCCATAACCCTGCGCCGTCCCCAGAATGGCGGCATTATCATCCACCAGCAGGGTCGTCGCCGGTTCGAACGGCTCCCACTCCTGGAGACGCGGCCAGAATTCCGGCTGCTCCTTCACCAGCCCCAGTTCGTGCGCGCAAATGATGGCGTCGAAATGACCGGTCAACCGGGTTTTTTCCATTTTCAGGGCCAGGCTGCGCGGATGGGCGTTGGTGACCATGACCACCCGCTTGCCGGCGGCGCGCACGGCGTCCAGAAACTCCAGAGCATGCGGATGCACGGCGATTAAATGCGCGATTTCCCGCTTGAGGGTCACGATATCCAGCGCCAGTTCCCGGCTCCAGTAATCCAGGCAGTACCAGGCCAGCGTGCCCTCCACCGCCTGGGTGCGGGCCGTCACCTCGACGCGGGCTCGGGCCAACGGCAGGCCGTGGCGCTCGGCGTAGCGCGCCGGGACCAGTTCCCGCCAGAAGTGGTTGTCGAAGCGTAAATCCAGCAGCGTACCGTCCATGTCGAGCAGGACGGTATGAATCCGGGACCAGGGTAATCGCGCGGTCATGGTGGAGCGCTCCGCCGGCAAACGGCTCGAGCCGGGATTGTGTAGAATGGCTGGGAGATCGCGACGCATTCGCTTACGCCACCCGATCCGCGAGGTTCCCGCGTCATGTCCGTCGTCCCCCACATCGATCTAGCCGCCCTGGTGGAGCCGGTTCAGGCTATCGCCCGGGAAGCGGGACGGCGCATTCTGGACATCTACGCCGGCGCCTTCAGCGTCACCGAAAAAGCTGACCTGAGCCCGGTCACCGAGGCCGATCTCGCCGCGCATGGCTGTATTCTGCGCGGCTTGGAGGAACTGACTCCCGGCATTCCAATTTTGTCCGAGGAAGCGCCGGATTTTAGTTTCGCCGAACGCAGCGGCTGGGACTGGCTGTGGCTGGTGGACCCGCTGGACGGCACCCGCGAATTCATCAAGCGCAGCGATCAGTTCACGGTCAACATCGCCCTGATCCACCGCCACGAGGCGGTGCTCGGGTTGATTCTGCCACCGGTCGGCGGCCTGTGCTACTACGCCTGGCGCGGCGGCGGCGCCTGGCGGCAAGCGGACGGCCAGACGGCCCAGCGCATCCGCGCCGCGCGGGTTTGTCACTATCCGGTTCGCGTCATCAGCAGCCAAAGTTCCTATGGCACCCGGCGCCTGCAGGATTATCTTAGCCTGCTCGGCCCGCACCGGCATCTTGCGCTGGGCGGCGCCCTGAAATCCTGCCGGATCGCCGAGGGCGAAGCCGATCTCTATCCGCGCTTCGGCCCGACCGGCGAATGGGACACCGCCGCCGCCCAGATCCTCGTGGAGGAAGCCGGCGGCCATCTGACCGACCTGCAATTCCGGCCGCTGCGCTACAACGCCCGGCCGATTCTGATCAACCCGGATTTCCTGGCGTTCGGCGACGCCACCCGCGACTGGTCGCTTTATCTGCCGCATCTCCCACACCCGCGCGGGCGACCGTTGCTCCTACCCAGCCATTAACTCGCCTTCGAGTCCCGCCATGCCCTACGAACGCTACCGCCAAGATTTGCAACGGGAAGGCTTCCAGCACGATCCCGCCCAGGAACGCGCCATCCTGCATTTACAACGGATTTACGATCAACTCATGGTCCAGCCGGAGCCGGTCGGCGCCCGGAAATCGCCGGGACTGCTGGCGCGGCTGGCCCGCCGCGACCCGCCGCCGCCCGGTCCACCACCCGTGCGCGGGCTGTATCTGTGGGGCGACGTCGGGCGCGGCAAGACCTATCTGGTGGATACCTTCGTCGATGCCCTGCCGCTGGAGCGCAAGCTGCGCATTCATTTCCACAGCTTCATGCGCGCGGTGCATCAGGAGTTGAAAACCCTGCAAAGCCAGCAGGAACCGCTGCGGGTCGTGGCCGGCCGTTTCGCCGACCAGGCGCGGGTGTTCTGTCTGGACGAGTTTTTCGTCGCCGACATCACCGACGCCATGCTGTTGTACGGACTCCTGAAAGAACTGTTCGCCCGCGGCGTGACCCTGGTCACCACGTCCAATGTTCCACCGGACGAGCTGTACAAGAACGGCTTGCAGCGCGCCCGGTTTCTGCCGGCCATCGAGTTGCTCAAACAGCATCTGGACATCATGAATCTGGACGGCAGGGTAGATTACCGGTTGCGCTATCTGGAAAAGGCGGAGATCTATCACTCGCCGCTGGACGACCGGGCCGAACAGATTCTCAACGAAGTCTTCGACAACCTCGCGCCCGAACCGGGCCATCGCGGCGGCGACGTGGAATTCGAAGGCCGCTACATTCCCACCCGGCGCGAGGCCGACGGCATCGTCTGGTTCAATTTCCGGGCGATCTGCGACGGACCGCGCGGCACCGCCGATTACATCGAAATCGCCCGCTGCTATCACACCGTGCTGATTTCCAACGTGCCGATGATGGACTGGCAGATGGAAAACCAGGCCCGGCGCTTCGTCAACCTGGTGGACGAGTTCTACGACCGCAGCGTCAAGCTGATCCTGTCCGCCGCCGTTCCGCTGGAGAAATTATATCAGGGCGAGAAACTCAAGTTCGAGTTCCAGCGCACCCTCAGTCGGCTCCAGGAAATGCAATCGCACGAGTATCTGGAGCAGCCGCACGTGCCGTAGGCGTCATGGATTCGGCCTCGATCACACCACCCGCACCGGCGCGCCGTCCAGCCAGGACTGGATATTCTCCGCCAGTTGTCCGACCAGGCGCTGGCGGGACTCACGGCTGCCCCAGGCGCAATGCGGGGTGACGATCAGGTTGGGAATGTCCGGCGCCAGCAACGGATTGCCGTCCGCCGGCGGTTCCAGGCTCAACACGTCCACCCCCGCTCCGCCGAGCGCGCCTCGGCGGAGCGCGTCGGCTAGCAACGCTTCGTCCACCAACCCACCGCAAGCGGTGTTGATCAGAATGGCGTCGCGGCGCATCAACGCCAGTTCCCAGGCTCCGATCAGGCCCCGGGTCTCCGGAGTCAGCGGACAATGCAGACTCAATACATCCACCTGCGGCAACAGAATCGGCAAGGGCACACGCTCCTCCGTGGCGTCCACCGCGCCAGGACGCTCGGCGACCAGCACCCGCATTCCAAACGCCTCGGCGACCCGCGCCACGCCTTGGCCCAACTCGCCATAACCGATGATGCCCAGCGTCTTGCCGGCCAGCTCGCGAATGGGGAAATCCAGCAGGCAAAACTGGCTGGCGTGTTGCCAGCGACCGTCGCGCGCCGCCTGTTGATAGTCCGGCCAGCGGGTGTAGAGGGCCAGCAGCAGGGCGAAGACGTGCTGGACCACCGCCGGAGTACCGTAGCCCCGACAGTTGCAGACGGTAATTCCCCGCGCCATGGCCGCCGGCAGATCCACGTTGTTGACGCCGGTGGCGGCGACCCCGATCAGCTTCAGGCGCGACGCCTGGCGGATCGCGGCGGCGTCCAGCACTACCTTGTTGCTGATCACCACTTCGGCTTCTTTGATCCGCGCGGTGACCTCGGCGGGCGCGGTGGCGGGATAATATCGCCAATTCGGCAGCACGCGGTCCAAACCGCTGAAGTCGAGATCGTTACGATCCAGCGAGTCACGGTCGAGAAAGACACCGAGCATGGCGAGAGAATCTCCAATCAACGATTCGA
>DAIRDI010000246.1:0-5129 GCA_036796235.1 Candidatus Competibacteraceae bacterium
TATCTGGCGCCCACGCCTTCCATGGTCATGGCCAGATTCCAGCCGGACCCCACCGAGGGGGCTCTCGAGCACGGGTTTGTCGTTCCGCGCGGTACCGAACTCTACAGCGTGCTGGGCAAGGGCGAGCAGACCTCCTGCGAATATCGCACCGCCCATCCGGTCACCTTATGGCCTCTGGAAGTGACCGAGGCGCAGTATTTCGCGGGTAAGGAGCCCGTGGCGCTGCTCGATCTACCCGATCTGCACAAGGTCCGGGCGGGTATCCGGCTGCGGTTGCGCACCACGCTGCCCGGTTTGCCCTTCAGTAAATTACCGCTGGAAAGCTTGACCCTGTATCTGCATGGCAGCGAGGCGCTGCCGGCCCGCCTCCACGAGCAGTTGCTGGCCAACACGGTCATGCTGGTAGTCCGACCGGGCCAGCGGCCCGCGCCTTGGCATGAGAGGGTGGCCGGGAACCCGATCCAGCACCTGGGGTTCGAGGACGAGCAGGCCCTGCTGCCCTGTACGCCGCCCTCTTTTCAGGGATACCGGTTGCTGCACGAGTATTTCGCCTTTCCCCAGCGTTATCTGTTGGTGGAACTGGGCGGACTGGGTCCGGCGGCGCGCCGTTGCGCGAGTCAGGAATTGGAAGTGCTGATCCTGTTGAATCGGGCCGA
This sequence comes from Candidatus Competibacteraceae bacterium, assembly GCA_036796235.1. Taxonomy (GTDB): domain Bacteria; phylum Pseudomonadota; class Gammaproteobacteria; order Competibacterales; family Competibacteraceae; genus REEE01. The sequence continues at coordinate 657 of DAIRDI010000246.1, forward strand.
TCCGGTTTTGGAAAACGCGGTGTCGGCGGAGAACTTCGCCCTGTTTTGCGCGCCGGCGATCAATTTGTTTCCCAAGCGCGCCGACCGTATTCATCTGAGCGACCAGTTCGCCGAACATCATGTGGTGCCGGATCGTACCCGGTCGATGGATTTCGAGGTCTATCAGGTCACGGGGGTCACCGGGATTGGCGCCGCGGGTGAAGAGCAGGATTTTCTGCCGTTTTATGCCCAATACGACCGGCTGAGCCAGCGTGACCAACGCTCTTTTTACACGGTGCATCGCTTGCCGCGGGTGCTGTCCAGCCGGCAGCGGCGCGATGGACCGCGTTCCAGCTACGTCGGTGGCGAGATCTATCTGGCGCTGGTGGATGCCGATCAAGCGCCGTATCGGGGCAATTTGCGCCAAGTGGCGGTCACCACCTTCTGCACCAATCGCGACCTGCCCCTGCATATGCCGGTCGGACGTGGCGAAACCGACTTTACCTTGAGTTCTGGAGCGCCGGTGAAGTCGGTGCGCTGCCTGGCCGGTCCCACCCGGCCGCGTCCCTCTCATGCCCATGGCGATACCGCCTGGCGGCTGATCAGCCATCTGAGTCTGAATTACCTGTCGCTCGCCGATAGCGATGCCCGCCAGGGCGCAAAAGCGCTGCGGGAACTGCTGGCGCTGTATGGGGATCTGGCCGAGGCGGCCGTGCGCAAGCAGATCGACGGGGTGCTTTCGGTGCGGACCACGCCGATCACGCGGCGAGCGCCAATTCCGGGTCCGATCGCCTTTGCCCGTGGTCTGGAAGTGGCCGTGACCCTGGATGAGGCCGCTTTTGAAGGGGCGGGCATCTTCCTGTTGGGGGCGGTGCTGGAACGGTTCTTCGCCAAGTATGTTTCCATCAACTCTTTCACCGAAACGGTCGTCCGTTCGACCGAACGCGGCGAGATCATCCGATGGCCAACTCAGATCGGACGTCGGCAGATCCTGTAGCGCTGTTCGAGGCGCTGCGGCGCAAGCCTTATGCCTTCCATTTTTTCCAGGCGCTCCGGCGTCTGGAGTGCCTGTGCCCCGATCGGCCGCGATTAGGCAAATCCCTGCGTTTGGCCGATGATCCGGTGCGGTTGACGCAGGAACCTTCGCTGGCCTTCGCGCCGGCCACCTTGGCGGCGTTCGATCCAGGCGCTGAAGGCCGACCGCCCCGGCTATCCGAATACTTTCTGGGGTTGTTCGGGCCGCAAGGTCCTTTGCCTTTGCATCTGACCGAGTACGCGCGCGACCGATCGCGCAATCATGGCGACCATACCTTTGCCTGTTTCGCGGATATCTTCCATCATCGGATCCTGTGCCTGTTCTACCGGGCTTGGGCGGATGCCCAACCGACGGTCAGCTTCGACCGGCCGGAAACCGACCGTTTCAATGTTTATATCGGCGCACCGTTCGGTCTGGGAATGCCGTCGTTGTGGAATCGGGACGCGGCGCCAGATTTAGCCAAGCTTCATTATGCGGGTCGTTTGGTCGGTCAGACCCGGAATCCCGAGGGCTTACAGGCGATCCTGGCGGATTTTTTTAATCTGCCGGTGACGATCGAAAACTTTGTCGGTCATTGGCTACCGCTGTCCGAAACGAGTCGCTGTCGGCTGGGAACCTCTCCCACCACCGGTCTGCTCGGGGTGACGGCGGTGATCGGGGAGCGGGTCTGGGATTGTCAGTACAAATTCCGGATCGTCATCGGACCGATGCCGCTGGAGGAATTTCAGCGGTTTCTGCCCGGCAGCGACAGTTTGCGCCGGTTGGTGGCCTGGGTGCGCAACTACGTGGGCGACCAGTTGCTCTGGGATGTCAACCTCATCCTCAAGCGGGAGGAAGTACCCCCGCTGAAGCTGGGCGAGGAAACCCAACTGGGTTGGACGACCTGGTTGACCAGCCAGCCGCTGGGTCGCGACGCCGATGATTTGAAGCTGGACGCCATCACTTACTGCATCTGACCACCTCATTTAACGCCACCGGAGTCCGAACCCATGGCCGAAATCAGTCGCGTCGCTCTGTTCGGGAAACTGAACAGCTTGGGCTACAAAGCCATCGAAAGCGCCACCGTGTTCTGCAAACTGCGGGGTAATCCCTATGTGGAACTGGTGCATTGGCTGCATCAGATCCTGCAATTGCCGGATTCGGATTTGCACCGGGTCATCCAGCATTTCAGCCTGAATCCATCCCGCCTGGCCAAGGATTTCACCGAAGCGCTGGATCGCCTGCCGCGCGGCGCGACCTCGATTTCCGACCTGTCCTCTCATGTCGATGCGGCGGTGAAGGAAGCTTGGGTCTTTGCGACCCTGCTGTTTGGCGATGCCCAGGTTCGCACCGGCCATTTGCTGGTCGGGATGCTGAAGACGCCGGACCTGCGCAACGCGCTGCTGGCGATTTCCCGCGAGTTCGAGAAGGTCAAGCTGGATACGCTCACCGAACAATTTAACAACATCGTTGGCGGTTCGCTGGAAAGCGGTCTGCGGGCCAGCGACGGTTCCCAGGTCGGCGGTGGGGCAGCCCCCGGCGAGGCCAGCGAGGCGATGGCGCCGGCGCAGATGGGCAAGCAGGAAGCCTTGCAGCGCTTTTCGGTGGATTTGACCGAACGGGCGCGCAAGGGTGAACTCGATCCCATCGTCGGTCGCGACGAGGAAATCCGCCAGATCGTCGATATTCTGATGCGCCGCCGCCAAAACAACCCGATTCTCACTGGTGAAGCTGGGGTCGGCAAGACGGCGGTGGTGGAGGGTTTCGCGCAGCGCATCGCGTCCGGCGACGTGCCGCCGCCGTTGCAAGGGGTGACCCTGCGGGTGCTGGACGTGGGGCTGTTGCAGGCCGGGGCCAGTATGAAGGGCGAGTTTGAAAACCGCTTGCGACAAGTTATCGACGAAGTCCAGTCCTCGCCCAAGCCGATCATCCTGTTTATCGACGAGGCGCATACCCTGGTCGGCGCGGGCGGCGCGGCCGGCACCGGCGATGCCGCCAACCTGCTCAAACCGGCTCTGGCCCGCGGCAAGTTGCGCACCATCGCCGCGACGACTTGGGCCGAGTACAAGAAGCACATCGAGAAAGATCCCGCTCTGACCCGCCGTTTCCAGGTGGTGCAGGTCGGCGAGCCGAGCGAGGAGAAAACCATCCTGATGATGCGTGGCATGGTCTCGACCATGGAGCAGCACCATCGAGCGCAGATCCTCGATGAGGCGTTGGAAGCGGCGGTCAAGCTGTCTCACCGTTACATCCCGGCCCGCCAACTTCCGGACAAGGCGGTCAGCCTGCTGGATACCGCCAGCGCCCGGGTGGCGATCAGCCTGCACGCGGTTCCCGCCGAGGTGGAGGACTGCCGCCGCCGCATCGAGGGGCTGAAAACCGAACTGGAGATCATCGGCCGCGAAACGGCGGTCGGTATCGACGCCACCCAACGTCAGACGGACGCCGCCGAAAAATTACAGGCCGAGGAGGCGCGGCTGGCGGAACTGGATGCTCGCTGGCAGGAGGAAAAAGATCTGGTGGATCAGATTCTGGCCTTGCGCGCCCAGTTGCGTGGCGCCGGCGGCGCGATCGAGGCCGCCGCCGCGGAGGAAGCCGACTCTCAGCGCCAGTCCCGGCTGGCGGAACTGAAGGAGCTGCAAACCCGCTTGCACGAACTTCAGGGCGAAAAGCCGCTGATTCTACCCAGCGTGGACGGCCAGGCGATCGCTTCCGTGGTCGCCGACTGGACCGGTATTCCGGTCGGGCGCATGGTCAAGAACGAAGTCGAAACCGTGCTGAAATTGGCCGACCTGCTCAATCGCCGCATCATCGGCCAGCGCCACGCGCTGGACATGATCGCCCGGCGTATCCAGACTTCGCGCGCCGCGCTCGACAACCCCAACAAACCCATCGGGGTGTTCATGCTGGCCGGTCCATCCGGGGTGGGCAAGACCGAAACCGCCCTGGCCTTGGCCGAGGCGCTGTACGGCGGCGAGCAGAACGTCATCACCATCAACATGAGCGAGTTTCAGGAGGCGCATACCGTCTCAACCCTCAAGGGCGCGCCGCCGGGCTATGTCGGTTATGGCGAGGGCGGGGTGCTGACCGAAGCGGTGCGCCGCCGACCCTACAGCGTGGTTCTGCTGGACGAGGTGGAAAAGGCGCACCACGATGTCCATGAGATTTTTTTCCAGGTGTTCGACAAGGGCTGGATGGAAGATGGCGAGGGGCGGTTCATCGACTTCAAGAACACTCTGATCCTGTTGACCACCAACGTCGGCACCGATCTGATCATGGGCATGTGCAAAGATCCCGATCTATTGCCCGATCCGGAAGGTTTGGGCAAGGCGTTGCGGGAGCCCTTGCTCAAGGTCTTTCCCCCGGCGCTGCTGGGCCGGCTGGTGACGATTCCCTACTATCCGCTCAGCGACGAGATGATCGGCGACATCGTGCGCCTGCAACTGGGTCGGATTCAGAAGCGGGTTTTGGAAAACCAC
>DAIRDI010000247.1:0-5101 GCA_036796235.1 Candidatus Competibacteraceae bacterium
GAGCGCGGAGCGGTGCTGACCCATTGTAATACCGGTTCGCTGGCGACCGGCGGCTACGGTACGGCGCTGGGCGTGATTCGCCGAGGCTACGAGCAAGGGCTGATTGAGCGGGTCTACGCCGATGAAACCCGGCCGTGGTTGCAGGGGGCGCGGCTGACCGCCTGGGAGCTGGTCCAGGATGGCATCCCGGTGACGTTGCTGGCGGATGGCGCGGCGGCGGCCTTGCTGCGCCGGGGCGAGGTGCGCTGGGCCATCGTCGGCGCGGACCGGATCGCCGCCAACGGCGATGTCGCCAACAAGATCGGCACCTATCATCTGGCGGTGGCCGCGCGCTATCACAAGGTGCGGTTCATGGTGGTGGCGCCCACCTCGACGGTGGATATGCGCATCGCCAGTGGGGCGGAGATTCCCATCGAGCAGCGCGCCGCCGAGGAGTTGCTAACCTTGGGCGGGCAACCGGTCGCCGCCGCCGGAGCCGACGTGTGGAATCCGTCGTTCGACGTGACTCCGGCGGTGCTGGTGGACGCATTAGTGACCGAGCGCGGCGTGGTGCGGGCCCCGGACGCGGAGAAGATGGCGCGGCTGATGGCGGTGGAGGGATAAAGCCTTCGGCTTGCTCCTTCTCCTCTCTCGCGTGCGAGAGAGGAGAAGGTTACGAAGGTGAGATCAGGTAATCACCGTCGGCGCGTCGCGGCCGGTGCGTTCGCGAATGCCGGCCAGGCTATTGGCGATATCGATCAATTCCGCCAGCGCCTGCTGGGTATCCAGATCATGTTGGGCGGGGTCGGGTTGGTACGCTTCGATGTAGACCCGCAGCGTCGCCCCCTCGGTGCCGGTTCCGGACAGCCGGTAGACGATTCGCGAGCCGTCCTTGAACCCAATGCGAATGCCCTGTTTTTCGCTGATGCTCTGATCGATCGAGTCGAGATAGCGAAAGTCGTCGGCGTAATCCACCGTGTACGCGCCGAGCCGCTGGTTCGGGAGCGAGGCAAGCCTGGCGCGCAGCGCGTCCACCAGCCCGTTGGCGGCCGTGCTGTCGACCGCCTCGTAATCGTGGCGGGTGTAGTAATTGCGCCCGTAGACGCGCCAGTGCTCGCGCACGATGTCCGCTACCGACTGCTGGCGCGCGGCAAGGATATTCAGCCAAAACAGCACTGCCCACAACCCATCCTTCTCCCGCACGTGGTCGGAGCCGGTGCCGAAGCTCTCCTCGCCGCAGAGAGTGATTTTGCCGGTGTCCAACAGGTTGCCAAAAAACTTCCAGCCGGTTGGGGTCTCGTAGCAGTTCAGCCCCAGTTTCGCCGCGACCCGATCCGCCGCTTGGCTGGTCGGCATCGAACGGGCCACGCCGACGACCCGATTGCGGTAGCCGGGCGTCAGGTCGGCGTTGGCCAGAATCACCGCTAAGCTGTCGCTGGGGGTGACGAAGAAGTGTCGGCCCAACACCATGTTCCGGTCGCCGTCGCCGTCCGAGGCCGCGCCGAAATCCGGTGCGTCCGGCCCGAACAGGTGGTCGGCCAGTTCCTTGGCGTACACTAGATTCGGATCGGGATGACCGTGGCCGAAATCCTCCAGCGGGACGCCGTTGATCACCGTGCCGGCCGGCGCGCCCAGCCGGTTTTCCAGGATTTCGCGGGCGTAGGGACCGGTCACCGCATGCATGGCGTCGAAACACATCCGGAAGCCGGACTGGAACAACGCGCGGATCCGCGCGAAATCGAACAGCTCTTCCATCAGGTCGGCGTGGTCGCTGACCGGGTCGATGATATCCACCTGCATGTCGCCCACGAAGGTGACGCCCAGTTGATCCAAGTCGATATCGGGCGTGTTCAGCGTGTGGTAGCGGTGGATGTGCAGGCTGGCCGCGTAGATGGCCTCGGTGACTTTCTCCGCGGCCGGCCCACCGTTCGCGGTATTGAACTTGATGCCGAAATCCTCGTCCGGCCCGCCGGGATTGTGGCTGGCCGACAGAACGAAACCACCGCGGGCCTGGTGCTTGCGGATCAGATGGGAGACCGCCGGGGTGGAGAAGATGCCGCCCTGGCCCAGTACGACCCGCGTGCAGCCGTTGGCGGCGGCGATGCGCAGGATGGTCTGAATGGCCTGCCGATTGTAGTAACGGCCGTCGCCGCCGACCACCAGCGGCGCATCCGGGCAATCGCGCTGGGTGTCGAACACGCTTTGCACGAAGTTTTCCAGATAGTGCGGCTGCTGGAAGGCCTTGACCTTCTTGCGCAGCCCCGAGGTGCCGGGTTTTTGATCCTGGAACGGCTGGGTGGCGATGGTTTCGACGCTCATGATTCAGGACTCTCCTTGGGGTTTTTAGAGCAGGGCCATTATGCCCCTGTTGGCTTCAGGATAGAACCGGGAGGAGCCGGCATCGACTGTACTTGGCCGCCAGATGTGTAGGGCGGGTTAGCGAAGCGTAACCCGCCGAACTGAAATTTCCTAAAGCCAGCGCAGATCGAGACAGTAGGGCGTCAGGGCGCTGGACGGCGGTTCCAGCGGCGGCGTGGTCGGGGCGGCGTCCAGCCGTTCCACCACGAAGCGTTCGGCTCGCCGGGCGGTCGCATCCTCCAGATCCGCGGGCAGGCCGTCGTACCCGCCGCCTTGCGGCTTCCACTCGTGCAGGGTGACTCGCAGCGCCTCCGGACGTTGGGGATGGCTCAACAGCAGGGCGATCGGACCCTGGGCTTCCAGGGTGGGATGCAGGCCGGCCCAGGGTTTGAAGCGGCGATAACGCAGCCCGCACAACTGGGTTTCCCCATCCAGTTCATCCTCCCGGCGCAGCGGCAGCCGATAGCCGCCGACGGTCAGTCGCCAGTCCGCCAGCGTCGTGGTCGCGCCGGCAAGCGCGGACAGGCTGATTTCCAGCCGTGCGGTGCTGGCGTCCACCAGCCGCGAATGGCCGTGCTCCTGGGCGAGGGCGTCGCCGAGCAGCGGCCAGAATTCCCGACCGCGCCGGACGCTCAAGCGGCAATCGTCGCAGACCGTTTCGCCCAGCGCGTAATAGCGTTCGTCCAACAGTTCGGCGATGAGCGGCTGGCCCAGCCCCAAGCCAGCCCGGGCCAGTTCGTCCAGCACCTCCCACAGATCGGCGCGCAGGTAGTAGGGCAGGGCGAAGCGGTCGTGCAGTTCCTGGCCCCAGTGGATCGGGGGCGGATAGTCCGGGGTCTGGATCAGCAAGGCGATGATGGCGCGCAGCAGCGCCGCCAGGGCCGCCAGCCGTTCCGGGGTGGAGGGCATCCGGAACGCGCGAAACTCCACCAGCCCCCACTGGCCGCGACCGGGCAGCCAGGGATTCCATAGTTTCTCGATATTGAGTTCGGCGCGGTGGGAATTGCCCGCCGAATCGGCCAGAAACGGCGATAGACTCTGCCAGAGCTGTTCCGGGGTTGGGTTGCGCTGGCGTTTCAACAAGTCCAACGCCAGCGCCAGCTCCGCGATAATTTCAGCGGTCCGCTCGTCGGGACGCGGGGCTTGGCTGGAGCTGCCGACGAAGTCGCCGGCGAAGTAAAACGATAGGGCGGGGTGGCGGTTGAAGTAGCCGACCAGTGCGGGCAGCAGGTGCGGGTTGCTCAGGAACGGGCTACGGTCCGGGCGCGGGCCGCCCAGGGTGAGCTGGCCGCCGCCGCCGGAGTCGGTGAGTTGGCCGTTGTAATGCAGTCGGTAGGGAGCCAGTCCGGCGGCGGCGGCGGCGGCGAAGCTGGCCCGGGCGGCGCGCAGGAAAGTCGAGACATCTGGAGTGGGCGCCATGTTGACTTCCACCACGGCCGGGTCCGGGGTAAAGGTCGTCCAGGCCACCGTGGCGTCGATCGGCGGGGGGAAGCCGGTCAGAATCAGGCCCGGCAATCCGCTCGCGCGCGCTGCTTCGCCGATCGCTTCCAACAGGTTGAGGAACAAACCCACATCGGGGCAGGCCGGGAGTTCCACGCAGGGCGCGGCGACTTCGCCCAGGCCGTGTTCGGGCTCGGGCCAGCCGATGCCCAGGAGAAAGGTTCCTTGTTCGGCCAGTTCGTCACGAGGTCCCTGCGGTGGAATCGGCCGACCGTGCGGGCTGGAGCGGGCCAGCCGCGGATCGCGGTCTGGATTGGCCAGCAGCGGCAGATCATCGCGGCGAAACACGACGCGCAATTGCGGGTAGATATCCACCGCGAACAGCAGCGCTGGCCAGCCGCGCGCGCCGAGCCGTTGGGCCAGTCGTTCCCAGAATTCCTCGAGCGCGCCTGCGGCGACCGGGAGCGGCGTTGATTCCAGCAGCGGATCGGGCGGTCCGGACCAGATCGGTTGGCCGTCGCGGCGCCGGTAAAGTCCCAGGCTCCAGCGCGGCTGGTCTTCCTTGGGGTATTGACGGCCCAGAGTTCGCAGTACCGCGCCGCCGGGAGCTTCAGCCAAGGCTTCGGCCAACATGCGCCGGGCGCGCGCTTCCTTGGTGGGACCGAGCGCGTTTTGCAGCCATTCCGGGGCTTCGGAACGGCGGTCGGTGAAGGTCGGTTCGGCGCCGACCCAGATCGTCAGCCCGCGGCGGTTGAGGAGATCGTCGTGGGTTTGTATGGCCCGGTCGAAGGTTGGAAGTGTGGTGTCCATAAGGCTGTTACTGCTGGGGGCAAACTGGCGCGGCATTGTACGGGATATCCCGGCGGCGGGATAACGGTTTCGCGCAAGACGCATGCGCGGTTTCACGGTGCGGCGGCGGCGTGGCTGATGGCCCAGATTTCGATGTCGGCGGCCCCGCTGGCGCGCAGGATGCGGGCGCATTCGGCGACGGTGCTGGCGGTGGTGATCACGTCGTCCATCAGGGCCACGCGCGGTCCGGGCAGAGGGTCTCCAGGGACGAACGCGCCCAGCGGGTTGGTCTGGCGCTGGCGAGCGTCCAGTCGGGTTTGCGGCGGAGTGTGGCGAATGCGGCGCAGCCCGGCGGCTAGCAGCGGGATTCGCCAGCGCCGGGCCGTGGCGCGCGCCAGCTCCAGGGCTTGATTGAAACCACGCTCCCGCAGGCGTCGTGGATGCAGCGGCACCGGGATGATACAGTCTGGGGGAGGCGCGTCGCGTTCGGTCAGGGCGGCGGCGAACCGTTCGCCCAGCAGTCGCGCGTGAATGA
>DAIRDI010000248.1:0-5056 GCA_036796235.1 Candidatus Competibacteraceae bacterium
TTGGGCGGGTTGGGAACTCATCGTGCAAAAGCTTCCTTGGAGCCTGTGAGAAAAACAACCCCTCCTCCGCCAGGGAAGAGGGGTTGGGGTGAGTGGCGAGATGGCGGGGTGGCCTCAAAGCCGATTCGGAGCAGAAACTCGCGAAGCTTGACCCCGGGCTGTCAAATTCGCAACAGGTAAAAGAACGTCATGAGCGTGCCCAAGGCCGCGAGCACGTAGACCGCCGTGGCGACCCACAGGTCATGGCGAATGCCAAAGTCGTGCATGGTGATCCGCAACCGGTGCGCGGCGTGCCAGAGCGACAGGAAGATAAAGCCGAAAATCACCAGCTTGCCCAGCCAGTTGGCGGCGAAGGCGTGGAGATATTCGTAAGTGAAGAGATCCGGCGTCATGCCCAGCGCGGCGAACAGCGTCAGCAGAACCACGACCGGCAGCAGGAACGCTGTAATCGTGCCGCCGGCGGCGAACAGCCCCCAGACAATGGGTTTGTTGGATTTAGCCATGGCGTCATACCCCCAGGAACAGAACGATCAGTGAAACCACCGCCCAGCCGCCGTAATGGGCGCCGATGATGATGTTCCCCGGCACGAACTCCTCGCCCCGTTGAAGGGGCATGGCCTGAGGCGTCAAGCTGAACCACGAGATGCTGTGATACACCACCCCCACCAACACCGCCAGATTGAACAGGATGCCCAGCGGACTGTTTAACGCATCCAGAAACGCTTGGTAGGCTTCCGGTCCGTTCGCCAGGGCGCGGAGCGCCCAGATGAGCAGAAAGGTGTAGGAGAAGATGAAAATGCAGGTGACTTCGCGGGCCATGTAGCGCAGGTAACGCGACTGCCCGTAAAACCAGCTCGTCTTGGAAATTTCCCGGATATAGGGTCTGCTGCTCATTTTTTCACCCATGGCATCAAGTGTTCTTTGTACCAATCGATCGTGCTCGCGATCTTAACCTGTTGGAGCGCGCCGGCCGGGTCCACATGCTTGGGACAGACCTCGGAGCAGGCGCCCACGAACGAGCACTCCCACACCCCCTCATGCGAGGCGATGACTTCCTGGCGCTGGTCCCGCCCGCCGTCCCGCGAATCCTGGTTGTAACGGTGCGCCAGGGAGATGGCCGCCGGACCGAGGAATTCCGGAACCAGGCCGTACTGCGGACACGCCGCGTAACACAACATGCAGTTGATGCATAGCGTGTATTGCTTGTACTTCTTGAGTTCCGCCGGCGTTTGCTTGAACTCGCCGGCGCTGATCGACTTATCTTCCTTGGGGATCAGATAGGGCTTGACGCTGGCCAGCTTGGCGATGAAATCCTCGACGGCGGTCACCAAATCCCGTTCGATGGGGAAGTTGGCCAACGGTTCGACGCGGATCTGGTCGGCATATTCGCGGATGAAGGCCTTGCAGGCGAGTTTGGGTTCGCCGTTGATCATCACCCCGCAACTGCCGCAAACCGCCATGTGGCACGACCAGCGGTAACTTAGAGTGGTATCGAGATTTTCCTTGACGTAGTTCAAGGCGTCGAGCACCACCCATTCGTTCAGGCAAGGCACGGAGTAGGTTTGCAACCGGGGCTCGCGGTCGGTTTCCGGGTTGTAGCGCAAGACCTCCAACTGGATCTGGCGTTCGCTCATTTCTTGGCTCCTGAGTAATCGCGGACCCCGGGCTGGGACTTGGTGATCACCACGTCGAGGTAGTCGATGTGTGGGGGTTCCTTGGGCTGGTAATAGGCCAGCGAGTGTTTGAGGTAGGTCTGGTCATCCCGTTCGATGAAGTCGAGCCGCTGGTGCGCACCCCGCGACTCCTTGCGATCCCGCGCGCCCACCGTGACCGCTTCGGCGCAGTCCAGCATCGCCCCCAGTTCCAGGGCCTGCACCAGATCGGTGTTGTAGACGTTGCTCTTATCATGCAGCTCGATGCCGGCGTAACGCTGGCGCAGCTCGAAGATTTTGTCGCAGGCCGCGGCCAAGCCTTCGCCGGTTCGGTAGATCCCCGCGTGTTCCTCCATGAGGTCCATCATTTCCTTGCGCAGTCCGGAGATGGTTTCGGCGCCGCCGCTCTTGGCGAACAGCGTAGTGATCCGCGCCTGCGCCTCCGAGGCTTTAGCCGCCAGCGCGGTGTCGTTGCTCGGATTCAATCCCGACTGGAGATAAGCCATGGCGCTCAGCGCCGCCTGGCGGCCGAACACCAGCAGTTCGGTCAGGGAGTTGGAGCCGAGCCGGTTGGCGCCGTTGATGCTCACGCAGGCGCATTCGCCGGCCGCGAACAGCCCCGGCAGCGGAGTGGCGGCGTTGATGTCGGTGTGGATGCCGCCCATCATGTAATGCACGACCGGGCGGATCGGCACCGGATCCTTGACCGGGTCCACGCTGAGATAGCTGATCGATAGATCGCGCACGAACGGCAGCCGTTCGTTGATCTTCTTCTCGCCCAGATGGCGCATGTCCAGCAAGACGCAGTCGCCCCACCGCGTCTGCACGGTATTGCCTTTCCGTTGCTCGTGCCAGAAGGCTTGGCTCAGCCGGTCGCGCGGGCCGAGTTCCATGGTTTTCAATACCGGTTGGCCGATCGGCGATTCCGGACCCATGCCGTAGTCCTGCAAATACCGGCGGCCGTCCTTGTTGACCAGGATCCCGCCTTCGCCGCGGCAGCCCTCGGTGAGCAGAATTCCGGTATTGGGCAGGCCGGTGGGATGATACTGCACGAACTCCATGTCCTTGAGCGGCACGCCGGCGCGATAAGCCAAGGCCATGCCGTCGCCGGTCTTGATGGCGCCGTTGGTGGTGAAGGGGAACATGCGCCCGGCCCCACCGGCGGTGATGATGACGGCGCCCGCCTGAAACTGCGTCATCTGCCCGGTCATCATCGCGATGGCCGTGAGACCCTGACAGCGCCCGTCGTCCACCAGCAGGTCGGTGGCGAAATATTCGTCGAAGCGCTGGATGGTCGGATACTTGAGCGAAGTCTGAAACAGGGTGTGGAGGATGTGGAAGCCGGATTTATCGGCGGCATACCAGGTGCGCTTGTTCTTCATGCCGCCGAACGGCCGCACCGCAACCGACCCGTCCGGCTCGCGACTCCAGGGACAACCCCAGTGTTCCAGTTGCATCAATTCCTTCGGCGCTTCGGCGATGAAGTAATCGACCGCGTCCTGATCGCACAGCCAGTCCCCACCACCGACGGTGTCGTTGAAATGATCCGTCATGCTGTCGTCGGATTTGATGACGCCAGCGGCCCCGCCTTCGGCCGCGCAAGTGTGGCTACGCATGGGGTAAACTTTTGAGATCAAGGCGATACGAAGCTTCGGGTCAGCTTCGGCGAGCGCGATTGCGGTGCGCAACCCCGCCCCTCCGGCGCCGATGATAGCGACGTCTGCTTTGATGATTTCCATACTTCAGCTCCTCGGTGTGATGCCCGTCAGATGATTGAGGCTTGCTTGAGTTAAGGGCAGGTCAGGTTGGCAGCGCAGCCGTTTTCCGGACCGCGAAAGGCGGGGCGATCCATGCGGGTTTACAGCGTCCGTGTGGAGAGTAGCTGGCTTGGGTGATAAAGGTATGCATGTGGAGTGATCGACGTGGAGCGGCTTCAGGTAACGCCAAACTTGGGAAAGTATAAGACATTTCAACCCAAACATAAGATAGGTGGGTCTAGGTTAAGTTCAGGGAGGTCAGCAGGTCGGTAATGCCATGCTTTTAGTGGGATAATCTACCGATGAGTCCATATGAAATTCGCAAAAATCAAGAGCAAAACAATTGGTCGGAACGCACGCTGGCGAGCCATGCGTCCTGCGGACTGACGATGAGACTGCATATCCCATAATTCCATGCCCGTGGTTTGGCTGGAGGGTATCGGGTTCGAACCCGACCCGGTTGGAGACCGTGACCGGCAGGCTGTTGGCGGTCGCAAGGATATCATCGATCCCAGCATACCAAACATCCGGCCAGCCCATTGAGGTATCCATGTGGGTGAACCTGAGGCTGCGGCGTGAAGTAGAATTTCTCTTGATAGCCGGGATCGTCAATGTCGTAGCGGGGCTGCTGCCAAAATAACAAGTTGTGTTATCTTAATACCCCTTATTTTATAGCCGCTTAAAGCTAGGGAATCGCCGTGATCGCCGAGTCTTACCGTCCGCAACTCCTTGAAGCGGAAGCCCAACGCCATTGGGAGGAGCAATGCGCCTTCGTCGTCCGCGAGGAGTCGGGGCGCGAGAAATTCTACTGTCTGTCCATGTTTCCGTATCCCAGCGGGCGGCTGCATATGGGCCACGTCCGCAACTACACCATCAGCGACGTGATCGCCCGCTACCAGCGCATGTTGGGCAAAAACGTGTTGCAGCCGATGGGTTGGGACGCTTTCGGCCTGCCGGCGGAAAACGCGGCGATGGCCGGCGGCGTCGCTCCGGCGCGGTGGACCCAAGACAACATCGCTTCGATGAAGAAACAGCTCCAGGCGCTGGGTTTCGCCCTGGACTGGGATCGGGAGTTGGCGACCTGCCAGCCCGACTATTACCGCTGGAATCAATGGTTGTTTCTACGGATGCTGGAACAGGGCATCGTCTATCTGAAAACCGGGGTGGTGAACTGGGACCCGGTGGATCAAACCGTGCTGGCCAACGAGCAGGTGATCGACGGGCGCGGCTGGCGCACCGGCGCGGTGATCGAGAAGCGGGAAATTCCCATGTATTACCTGGCGATCACCCGCTATGCCGAGGAACTGCTGGCGGAACTCGAGCAACTGCCCGATTGGCCGGAACAGGTCAAGCTGATGCAGAAGAACTGGATCGGCAAGAGCCACGGGGTGCGGATCGGCTTTCCCTATCAACTGCCATCGTCGCTTTCGGAGGAAGAGGCAGGAGGGGAAGACGCATCCGGCGTCCTTTGGGTGTTCACCACCCGCGCCGACACCCTGATGGGCGCGACCTACGTCGCGGTCGCCGCCGAACATCCGCTGGCGCTGCGCGCCGCTCGCGATAATCCCGAACTTGCCGCGTTCATCGATGAATGCCGGTGCGGCGGCGTCACCGAGGCGGAACTGGCGACGCAGGAGAAAAAGGGTC